>NZ_CAWNXG010000042.1:0-41085 GCF_963878145.1 Photorhabdus sp. S10-54
CGGTTACAGCAACTAATAACCCTTTATTTATTATTTTCAAATCACATTTATTGTGAGGTTTTGCTATGCAAAAAATTGGTGATATTACAAATACCGCAGATAAAAACGGTGAATTTACTAACGGCAACTGATGATATTAACGTCCCTGTCGGCGTCCCTATTCCATACCCCCACCGCTACACACCAGTTGGCTATCTTACGTGCAATGGTCAATCATTCGATAAGTCTTTATACCCAAAGCTAGCAGAAGCTTATCCTGCCGGCAGAGTACCCGATTTAAGGGGGCGAGTTTATCCGAGGTTGGGATGATAGCCGTGGTGTTGATCCTGGTCGGGTGTGTGGGTCGTGGCAAGCTGACGAGAATAAATCCCATAGCCATTTTTGCCAACGGGCAGGATGGCTGTTGGTGTTAATAGTTCCGCCAGTACATGGGTCGTTGTTGAAAACGATGTGTCATCGACGAAAGTATCGACATATGGGGCGGGAGGCAACGAAACCCGCCCCCGCAACGTTGCATTTAACTACATAGTGAGAGCAGCATAATGACAGAACAAAAGTACTCTTTAGAACACGAAACAGCCGTATTGGGTAAAGACGGATTGGCTATTCAAACAGGCTGGATAAAGGTTTATCACTCGAATCAGATAACGAGAGAATTCACAATTTCAGACATTGAGTATGTCATGCTCGGTGTCAATCTATCAGCCGGTGCTTATCCCGATGCGCCACAACTTCCAGATTCTCACGATAAAGCTGTTTGTCGCAGTGAAGACGGTAAGTGCTGGCAAATCCTCCCGGATTACCGTGGCAAAACAGCTTACGACACGTTAACTCGCGCTCCGACTGAAATTACTGAAATCGGTGAACTGCCGGATACGCTAACCTTCAAGAAACCTCCCACAGATTTCGATAAGTGGGATGGTAAAGAATGGGTAGTTGATAAAGACCTTCTCAAATCTCATCAGATTAATGAAGCGAAGCAACAACAAGCAGCACTGTTACAACAAGCAAATGAAACACTCTCATTGCTACAAGACTCTGTTGACTTAGAAGTTGCTACTGACTCAGAGAAAGCCGCTCTACTCGAATGGAAGAAATACAGAGTATTGCTTACGCGTGTAGATGTGAATCAAGCGCCTGATGTGCAGTGGCCGGAAGTGCCGAAGTAAAAGACATGTTACATGTTTGATGTTCACTGCCGTACAGGCAGAACGGAGCCGGAGATAATCCGGCTTTACGATCTCCTCCTCATCTCAGAACTGATCCCCGCATCTCCCGCTAATAGTATAAAATCAATCACTATGCTTCATATGAGTGCTTTTTCGGTTTGTACATATGTGTGTACATTCTGGTATTTTTTATTGGTTATTTTTTATTTAATTAATTGTTTTATATTAATATTTTAATTATTGAAGTATTTTTTTCTGGGATATGTTGGAATGGGTCCCCCAATTGGTGGAACTCTTGAATGGAAGGTATAATACAGTCGAGCAGCGCAATGTGGTGTTACGCTATATTTTACTAAATGGACATACTCTGGATCTCTCACACTTTGTCCATCAACTGATTGAACAATCTCCGGAGCATGAAACGAAAAAGGGCGCGAGCAAGGCCGAGAGGAAGGTAAACTGGAAACGGCTCGTGCCTTATTACGGCATGGCGTGAGTTTGGACATTATTGCCACCAGTACCGGACTGAGCCGGGATAAAATTGGAGCATTAAAGCATTAAATTAATCTTCTCTTTCATGGCAAAATGCCGATATTCAAGATCGGCATTTTTGTTATTAAACTCAGGTGGTCAGTAACTCAATATTATGTTTCAGATTCATTTTTCTCTTCAGCTAATTTATCAGGCACTTCTTTAGCAAACTAATTATCACTATCAGCATTTTTTAGTACCTGATCAATAATTTGTTTATGATCACCAATCCATATTTCTGTCATGAATGTGTACGATTAAAGGGGCATAAAAGGGGTTGATATCGTACTATTTATATGAGACAACTTCATTCGAGATCCAACCGCAGTGACGAAATTCATTTTTACTGTTCGGTCAGCGATCCTCATACGGACATGATTTGCATGGAATCAGGATGATGACTCATCATATAGACCAAACTGCCAATAAAAGTAAAAGACTCTCTGCCTTAACGGATGCGAAGCAATTCGCCCTGTATGCGCTTCCTGATTTTGATGAAGGCCTACAGTTGGAATTTCTGTCGCTGTCAGCAAGCGAACTGGAGCCTACTACAAACCGGTCGGCTCTGTATTCCCAAATTTACTGTGTCCTGCAAAGCGGTTATTTCAAAGTTAAACACGCTTTTTTCCGTTTCGCTTTGTCTGATGTGGAAAGCGATTATACATTTGTGATTAATCGCGACTTCCGTCATGCCGCCCCAGTTGCCAACCATGAGTATTACACTCAACGTAAACTAATCGCAGAATTGTTTGGATATTCTCTATGGTCTGAGAAATTTAGGCAGCAATTATCACAACGGCCTATCGCCAAATGTCTGAATACCACGCTATCGAAATGCCTGCGTCCGTTCCAGCGGACATTCGATACTGATAAAAAACCAGTCGGTCTGCATTTTATTTTTAGAAGGATAAAAGTAAATGTCTTATATTCAATCGCATTTGAAGGGAGGGTGTTGGTTTACCCTCGGTGACAGTATAACTGAAAGAGGGTGGTATCAACCAATAGTGACTAAAAATTTAGATCTAAAAGAATGGAAAAACTACGGAATAGGGGGAACATGCATAGCCCAAAAAGATAAAAATGACAATTCAGCCATGTGTTTAAGATATGAAAAAATGGAAAGCAATCCAGATATTATTACAATATGGGGAGGGGTAAATGATTTTGGATTTGACTTTGGCTCCAATGGAGGAGTGGAAATAGGTGATTATAAAGACAAAACCTCTTTAACATTTATTGGCGGCATGAAATTATTAATGACTGGAATTACCAAAAAATACCCATCAACGAGAATAGGGTTTATTATAACAACGCCAATATCAGTACAAAGAGGCATGAACAGTAAAAACGCCAAAGGGTATTACTTGTCTGACTATTGCAGCGTTTGTCGGGAAATCTGCGAAAAACACTCCATCCCATATCTGGATTTGTTAAAACAATCTGGATTCAATGAAGGCAATATCGATATTATGACCAGCAATAGCTTGGGCACAGTGTCCGATGGTTTGCATCCATCAAAACTAGGTATGACCAGGCTTGCCCCAAAAATTTCAAACTTCATTTTATCTATTTAAGAGACAAAAAATGAGAATATTAGCCATAGATTTATTAAAGATAGTTTCTATATTTTTCGTTGTAATTTCTCACGTTACTTTATTTTTCTTGTTGCGCGATGATAATGACGTGGTTTTGTATTTTCTTAGGCAGGCCGGTCAGTTGGGGGTCTCGTTGTTTTTTATGTGCAGTGGCTATTTCTTACTAAACAACAAGCATGAAAAGCAGGTGGATTACATCATTAATAAATCCAAAGGGATATTAACTGTATTGTTGTTTTGGCTTATATTTTATTATCTGTATGACACATATTTTATCAGTAAATTTACAACAGTGCCTACTATTAATTTTTTAAATTATGTTAATGTTAGTATAACCACATCAGATGCTACCCATTTATGGTTTATATTTGCAATTGTCTCTCTATATATATTAACACCACTAATGCGTAACACATTTAATGAAACAAATGCAAAGGGGATTAAGAAAATACTCGTTATAATGCTTATAATTTCTAATCTTACATTGCTGAATGCACTAACAGATTACAAATTCTCTTTTTCCCTAATCCCATTCAATATTTTGTTTCCGTTCCAATCTGAGGGTTTGATTAGTTTCTTGATAGGTGGATATATAGGGCTAACGAAACCTAAAATAAAGGCTTTTTCATGTAAGCATATAATATTTCTGGTATTTTTTATTATATCATTGATATCTTTATCAATCATTTCATCCAAGACGGGGATGACTTTCTTTTATGGGAAGTTTTATAATGTATTCCTTCAAGTTTCTTCGGTGTGCCTGTTTTTATTCTTGGTTAATTTGAATGTCAGAGAAATACCATTCTTAATAGATGACATTAGCAAGAATATACTAGGAATATATCTTGTTCACAATATTTTTGTTATTGAAATACATAACGAATTTATCCATAATTTCTTATTAAAAAAATTTAATTACATAAATATATATGTTTACATAATAGCCTATTCCTTGCTGGCTTTTATCCTGTCATATATATTATGCGCTTTGTTACGGAAATCAAAAATAACCTCAAAAATTATAACCCTATAACGTTATTGGCATGGAGAGCCGGTTTCTTCTAGCCATATTTTCTTGGTAGTAAAGTGTATTAGCTAAATGGAAGGCGTTTTACAATTATCACAGACCACAACAGTGGTTTGAAAGGTAAAACGCCTTATGAAACTCCCGTTGAAAAAATGAGAGCTTAAAAATGTTCTGTCAATCGAAGCCAGAGATCACACATCATATATTTTTATAATGAGTTCCAACACTATGAATCGTCATTGTACTGTCAGTGTTATTTAGATTGAAGGTTACCCTGTCTTTTTGGCTTAGCCTCACACTATATAAATTATTCGGCAGTTTTTCCAAGTTACTGCCGCTTGCTGTACCAATACTTTTTGCTGCTGTAAGTGGATCGTTACCCTTTTGCACCTCTTTTATAAATGAGCTATACTTTTGTTTTGCAGCACCTTCCATATTAGTAAATCCATTCTTGGATTTGTTATTTTTAAGTTCTTGTAAACTAACTCTCCATTTAGGCGGTTCTGTTGGGCCGGCCAAATAACCTATTCTGCCATCAGGTAATTTCTGCGGTGGTCGAAAGAAAGGTTTAGAAAGCTTTTTTCTCTCAATATAATTCTCTAATGATTTAGACTCTAATCCATTGTAAAAGTTTTTTGAAAAAATCCTCCTTCCTAAGGATGTCACAGCAGATAAGATAAATAAGAAATCAATTAATTTAAAAAATCTTGCGGCATTTGATTGTTGATTTTCCTCCAGTGGAATTTCCTGCGCAGAAAAAAAATATAGTGCCAATAATTTATCGTCATCTGAATAAGCACTCAATGGTTTATTTTCAAGATCAGGAATATTCCAAATATTTTGAGGATATTCACCTTCAAAATCCAGTTCATTCTTGTAAAAACCATCTGCCATATCTTTAGAAATTTGATCACCATTTTCACCTAATAGTGCAGATGAAAGATTAGACATATATTCTTGATAAATTATCTCAGCAGTCTCTTTATTCTTATAATAGTCACCAGGAAGATGAGATACATCATGAATACCACTTACAGCTAAAGCGTACGCTAATATTATTTTCTTAGCTCGATATTCAATTCCATGTGATGCAGTATAACCCTCATCTGTTTGCCTAAAGTTTAGTACACGTATTATATCTCCTGCTATTTGCTTTTCAACGGGTGGATATCCACTTCTATCATCAGGTGTTAATTGTATTAGACTAGAAGTTGTTACAGATTTTATATCCATTATATTTCTCCATCATGTTAGTGTTTATTGAACTATGAATCTTCTGGCAGATAGCTCCTAAATTTGTCGCTATTAATATAAATTGCAGCTTTAAATATAGGGTTTTCTCTGGCTCTTTAATCGTTAATTTCAATATAAAATTACTTTACATGATAATTATTAGCAAGATTTTATTTTCACATCTTATGTTGATATTTTTCTATTTAAATCATTACGTTAAGATTAGTTAAATAAATAATTTAATAAGTGAAATAAAAAAGAGAAAGCACTAAAGCCAAACGAACTTGGAGAATAGGATAACTTGATGTTAACAAAACGTTTTTAGATGGTCACGGCAGGTTGTATAAGTGTAAAATAATCATTAAACATGACAGGGAATAAAGCGCTTATTCTTTTAACCCTTGTCTGACCTAATTACCGATAAAAAGGTAGTTTTCGATTACCGAAAAAGGGAAACAAAAGTAACAAGAGAAAGTTAATCATGTGAAAAAATGATTAACCTGTAAAACGATTATCATTTACAAGATTCTATATTCTTTTAATTAAACTAACATATTAAGATCAACATCTATTTCTTTAATCATTTTTACTACTGCTAAATAAAGCCTCGTGTAAACGAGGCTATTTCTGATATACAAAGTCATATAGGTTTTCAATACACCACAAAGTGTAATATCTCAAGTCCTACGGCGCGATATGACTAGCTTATCCTTAGGACGGTCCACCCAATCGGAGGGATTATTGTTGAAGTTATCCGCAAGCAGATAAGACGGCGTTTTAGCTAACCAATCAGAAAGTGAAATATCTTGGTAGATACCGTTATCTAATACAATCAGTACCTTAAGATCATCATTGCCAATATTTTCGATATAGTGACCAAATCCCTGAGGAACGTAACCGACGTCGGTCGGCCCATATTTTGCAGTTTGTGCGTGTCCATGAGAACTAAACACGGTCATACGTCCTTTACCTGAAATGTAGTATTGCCACTCGTTGGCATTAGGATGCCAATGTAGCTCACGTACTGCGCCGGGTTTGATGATCTCAATGAGACCAGTGATAGTTGTAGAAATGGGAAATTCCTTCGATGATGCCCGATAAATACTCCCTGAGTCGTTCTCGAAGAAAGGTTTATTTTTCAAGAGTTCATAACGGTGGGTGAGTGGAGCATCGTTCAATCCGCCATCGTCAGCAGGTAGGGGAAGTTTTGGCGGGATAGCTCCACCGACGATGTAAGCTTCACCCTGTTTAATTTTAGAAAAAACGGATGCCGGCATGTTGACACTTTTCTCAAGCACTTCTTTCGGCATATGTGTTATCCAATCAGTGATGCTGAAAGTGCCAAATTCCGAGAAGTGCCCGTCATCAAAAGTCAGAATAAAATGTGCGCCATCTTCAAGCGCCTGAATGGAATGACCATGACCTTTGGGAAAATACCATACATCGCCGGGACCAAAATCAGCTACTTCACTTTTGCCCTCCGGATCGATAATGGTAATACGTGCATGGCCTTCAAGCATATATGCCCATTCAGCGGCAATAGCATGCCAATGAAGTTCACGCACACCACCCGGTTCAAGTAACATATCAACGCCCGCAATCCCTTCAGATATCGGGAATTGTTCTATCGTAGCTTCCCGCGCCCATCCATTTTCCAATACCCGTTTTTTACTATCTGTGAATTTATATTTATACAAACTTTTAGCATTTGTGGATGGTTTACTATTACCAGCGGCAATAGTATTGTGCTGTTCATCAGCAACAGCGGATTTAATCATACTACCCATACTAGCAGCCGCCGCGCCAATTGCGGATGCCCTCAAGATATCACGACGAGAAAACATATTTATTGCCTCCAAGTAAAATGGGCACCAGCAAGAATAGTTGCAAGCTGATATCTATTTGTTTGGTTTTTTTAAGTTACTGGTTGTCACAGAAGGAAAAATTAGAGGTGACTGATTAAGCATAGTAGAAAATGAGTCGTCTAGGGAAAACCAGAAACAATTCTGGTTTTCCCAGAGGTGTTATTACTTCATTTACTCTTTTTTCCGGGGTAGCGGCGAACGTATTTCATAATGCAGTCAAGTTTTTCACAAGTTTCCTGCCATTCTCTTTCTGGTTTTGAATCTCTGACCAACCCTGCGCCAGCCTGGAGCCAACAGCGCCCTTGATGCTGATAGAGAGAACGTAATACCAGCGCCGCATCTAGTTTACCTGAGCTATCTAATAACATGACACAACCGCTATAAAGCCGACGTGGTTCGCCTTCATAACGTGAAATTGCTTGTAAAGAAGGTTTTTTCGGTATCCCCGAAGCGGTGACTGCCGGGAACAGAGCGATGAACGCATCCCAACGATTTTTGTCTGTTTGTAGCAATCCTTTTACCCGTGATGCTAAATGTTGTACGGAACCCCGTTCACGAATCGCCATAAACTCTGATACACAAAGTGTGTCAGCCTGACAAATCGGTGCCAGTTCCTCTAATGCTAATTTAGCCGAAACAGCATGTTCAGAGATCTCCTTCGGGTCAGAAAGCAAATCTGCTCTCAACCGTCGATCTTGATCCTTGTCATGTGTCAATGCTCTGGTTCCGGCCAATGGTTGCGTGCTGACCCAACCTGAACCATCCGCTTCAACCACAGTTTCCGGGCTGAAACCATAAACAGAGAAATCTTCATCACGTAAGAAGAAGGAGCGGGCAGGTGTGTTAGCTTGGCGGCCTAACCAGTAACTGTGCGGCATATCAATATCCGAGCCAAGCTCAACCTGACGTGACAGGATCACTTTCTGGTAGTGGCCTGCGGCAATATCCTTAACCGCATTGGCGACGTTATCTTGATAACGTTTCGCCGCATCTGACGTATTGATAATTTCCATATCTTCTGTACATGAGAAAGCAGGTGTGCCTAATTGATCAGCCCGTCTGATTTTCTCCCTCAATATGGCGAGTTGACTCTCTTCGAGAGTTCGTATCAGAACCTGTCCTTGAGTTATGCGTAATTCATGCTGTGGAATAGTGATTTTTATTAACGCTTCGTTTTGTTGTGCTAATAGCAACCCATAGGTCATATGGGAGAATTCAAATAAAGTTCTTCCATAAGCCCGCCAATTCTGAATAGGAAGAGCATTGAGCGCCTGTTCAAGTTTTTGGCTTAACGTGTTGATATCGTATGGATGACGATTACCTTGTGGATCAATTAATTGTCCCGATGCATCTGCACTAATGGTTGCTGCACAGCCTATCCCAAGTGACCATTCACCTTTTGTTTCATAGAGCATATAAGGTTGTGCATCGTCGTCTGAAAGCAAATGTGTGATCAAATCTAACGGAGTGCTGGTAATAACAACAGTTTGTTCATGATATTGCTGCATTGGGCGACCATGTTCTGCTTGTGCCATCTGTACCAAGCGGCGTTTATCAATTTTTCCCACGGTGGTGAGTGGCCAATATGGGGCAAACAACCATTGGTCAGGAATTTTATGACGCTGAACCCCTTTCTGTTGTAGAAATGCCGCTATCTGCCCCGGTTCCGGTTGATTGCCGTTGTTAGGTAAACAGGCGCAGGTTCGTTCACCCAACAGTTCATCAGGCACAGAAATGACAACGGCATCATCAATGTTAGGGTGTTGCAGCAGCAAGGTCTCAACTTCTTGGGTCGAAATTTTCTCACCACTGCGGTTAATCTGCTCTTTAATTCTGCCCTCAACGATCAGGTTGCCATCTGAGGTCATACGAACCAGATCGCCGGTGCGATAGAACCCATCGGCGGTGAAAGCCACGGTATTATGCAGCTCTGCACGGTAATATCCCGTAATAGTGTAGGGACCACGTGTAATCAGTTCTCCTACCTCGCCGGGTACTACAGGTTGTAAATTGGTATCAACAATTTTGATCTCATCTTCTTCTGATAACGGACGCCCTTGGGTATTAATGATGACCTCGTGGGGATCATCCAATCGGGTATAACAGAGTAATCCTTCCGCTGTACCAAACACCTGCTGCAAAGGCCCAAGGCGTGCTATTACTTGCTCCGCTAGTTCTGGTGTCAACCTGCCACCACCCACTTGCAAACAGCGTAAGGATGAAAGATCGCTTTGTTCCCAGTCGCGAGCCTGTTCCCAGAGCCGAGCCAGAGCTGGTACTAATGCCAGATGGGTCACTTTGTGTTGCTCGATTAGCGGCATGGCCTCATCAAAACTGGCGGTATCACTCAGAAGGACACTTCCGCCCTGGGAAAGGGTGCCCAAAATACCGGGACTGCCTAGTGTGAAGTTATGTGCCACAGGCAATACGGCTAGATAAACACTTTCTGTATTTACCGTACACAGACGGGCTGACAGCACAAAATCATAGGTATAAGCATCGTGAGTACGGGGAATGAGTTTCGGTGTACCGGTTGTTCCGCCAGAAAGCAGCAATACAGCAATATCACCATAACTTGGGCCGGGAATATTTACCGGTTCATCATCAATGGATGCCAATGCGGTAAATTCTTCCGCTTCTCCATCAACAATAATGTGTTTTAGATCGGGGCAAGATGCCACAATTTCTCGTGCCATTTTTCGGTAGTCAAAATCATGGAAGCAATCAGGGATAATGTAAGCAACCGGGAGTGCAATCTGGCAAAGAGCATGAACATCATGAGTCCGCTGTGTCGGCATTAATAACACCGGATGAGCACCGAGCCTGAACAGGGCAAAACAGGTAACGACAAAGGAGATACGGTTAGGCAGTTGTACCATAACGTTATCCCCACGACGGATCCCACGACGAAATAGTCCGCTGGCCAATCTCTCTACGAATTGGTGCAATTCACGGTAAGTTAGTTGTTGTTCTTGATAGATCAGCGCTGTTTTATCACCCCAAATACCAGACCACCCGGCAAGTTGTTGGTCCAGCGTTTTGCCATTCCAAAGGTAGTCTGGCGCCATAGTAAGTGTTTTCCCTAGAATAGAAAAAGGTGCCATTATGCGAACTCCTGTAAACAAACATATTGTATAAATTGTGTAACGTGGCGAATAAAATTCTCAGGTTCTTGAGTAATATAAAAATGGTCGCCTACAATCTCCTTGTAGCGATATGAAAGGTGTTGCTCTCCGTCTGCAAGCCATTGTTGCCACTGCTGAACTTCTATCGCAGAAGCCTCTTTATCTTCACTGCCATAAAGCAGCAATGTTGGTGTTTGCAGTTTTATCGCGTCAGTCTGAACGAACCGGTGATAATGTTCCGTAGCAAGAAAATCAGCCCGTAGCATCGGCAAGAACAGCGCAAGCAAGCCGGGATCTTCTCGCAAAATCGGGCTACAACCGCCGATATCAATCAATTGTTCAATAAACTCATGATCAGGTAATCCGCTAAGTTGGCGGCGGGATTGAAGATGAGGTGCATGGCACCCCGAAAGCACCAGCGCCTTGGGTGAACAATTTTGTTGCTCAAGGCGTTGGCAAGTTTCAAAAGCAACTTGGGCCCCCATACTGTGACCGACAAGTATCAGGTTCTCTCTTTGTGCGGAGGTGAATGACACCATCAGGTCAGAAAGTGATTGCGCCAATGTCGCAATACTGGTGGCTGCCTTTTCCGTCATACGACTGTCTCGTCCGGGGTAAATCACTAGTGAAACCGCTATATCTGAATTTTCTAGTGTGGACCAGTGGCGGAATGCATTGGTACTGCCCCCGGCAAAGGGGCAGATTAACAGCGTGTATTTGGGTTTGCCGTGAGTCGTCAGGCAAGGACGAATCATCGGGTGTGTAGGGAGTGACCACGTCATCAACATTCTTCCTTAGTTAACATCAATTTTGCTGGCTCAATCCAAACAGGGGACGATAAATCCTGAGTAACAGGCTCTCCCATAATACGCAAAATTTGTTGCCATAAACCTGCTAACCGCAGTTGGTAATCGTAAGCAAAAGCCGGTGGGCAGAGGGCACCGTTCAATACAGAACCTAAGGTATTGAGCAGAAATGCCACACCTTTAGCACCATCACATTCAAATGCTGTCATCCAGTTTTTGGTTGCCGGACAAAGAATTTGTGATGTTGCTTGGTACAGATAGTTATCATCCGGCTGGCTGGCATTCAGGTAGAGGCTTTGTTCGTTGTTCAGATGATCAGGTGCATGAAGAACGGGTGTCCAGATGACCGGCCCGTAACTGGCTTCCTGCGTAAGATAACCGACAGGCCAGATCAGCGTCATTTTATGCATTACCAGATTGTGCATATCGGGATCTCTCGGGTCCAGATAGGATTGCACGTTTAATGTTACTGTTGTCCCTGCGAAGCTAAGTTCAAAGCAATGAAATGCACTGCTTCGCTGACCGACATAGACTATCTCCATCTGTTCCGGACAGTGACATGCCTGTAACAACAGATCGAGCGCGGAAAATAGCAATTGGCGACTGGTTGTCAGATAACCACTTACCGGACGTTGCTGTGATAAGTGAGTGATTTGCCGCGCCGCATGTAACCAACTTCTTCCAGCATGACATTGGCTATAAAAGCTATTTACCCAAAACATTGCATCATGTTTGTTTGCGGTTAATTGATGTCTTTTAATGGCTTCGGCATCAAGGGGGTGTTCCTGAATGACAGAAATTCCATGCGCCAAAAGTGCCTGAGTGAGCTGATCGCCTTTGCCGCCAATAACCTCCGCCCGTATTACCACGCAGGCAATATCAATATCATCTGGTAGTTCATCCAGTGAGCGGAATAGGGGCACATTAAAATCACAGGCAAGTTGCTGCGAGCGAGCACTGCCCTGTGCCAAAATACCGGCTAATTCCAAACCAGACTGAGGTTGTAAGAACGCATTAAGATATAATTCGCCAAATTTCGAACCGGCAATCAGAACCCGCCGTGGCTTTATCATATGTTCTCCTTAACAAAATTAGTGGTTGGTACTGAATTCAAGATATCTTTCAGACAAGTAACCAATGAGCCAACATGTTCATGTTGGAACAAGGTGTAATGATCGCCCGCAAGTTGTGTCACATTGACTGGCCCAAAAGCCTGCCAGCCAAGATCGATTGAGGCGATAGTGGTTGGATCGAGATAATCCATAAAATCAGGTAGTGCCTGTGCTGCCCGTATAAGCCAGAAAGGCTGTGAAGTCTGCGGCGGACAGTAGTCAAGCAACGCATTCAGGTTATGACGCCACACGTCATAAAGTGCGGTCAGCGAGCTATCAATCTTGGCAGATTGCGGCAAGGCATCGTGCAACGCATTAAGGAAAGTCTTAGTATCAGCTGCGATAACATGATTATTCAACGTCAGACCAGGGAATTGCCCCTGCAAATCGAGCAAGAAATGACGATGACAAAATGTTTCATTCAGCGTCAAATCGGTGCGCACATTTGGCGCAAAGCAGTCAATCAGGATACATTGAGAAACACTTTCACCCACCGCACGTAATTGATGAGCCATTTCATAAGCCACCAATCCACCGAACGACCATCCTGCCAAGGCATAAGGTCCTTGTGGCTGGAAAGCTCGGATTTGACTGATATAGTCAGCCGCCAACGCTGCCACAGAAGGAGTATCTGTATTTAAATTATCTGGCGAAAATGCCAACCCAATCATGCGTTGGTCACCGAAATTGGCTGCTAAATGACGATACCCCAACAGATGCCCACCAATAGGATGGACGATAAACAGGACAGGTTGTTCAACGCTTCCCTCGTTCAATATCACCCCTTGGCAAGGGTTTTCTGGCTGATGTTCAATGAATTCAGCCAAAGAGTGTACGGTATCGTAAGTTTGTAACAGGCTGAGTGGATATTGACGGTCAAAAGTCTGATTGATTTTCACCATTAACCGTACCGCCGCCAGAGAGTCTCCACCTAACGTAAAGAAACTCTCATGCACACTGATAGCTTGTTGTTCCAATACTGATTGCCAAAGGTTCAACACAGCTTGTGCTGTCACACTGAGAGCAACCGACGATGCAAGATTGATTTCCTGTGCTGCCTCCTCAACCAAAACTGCCAATGCGCGTCTGTCAATTTTGCCGTTGTCGGATATAGGGATCGTATCAAGAATGATAAATCGCTGTGGACACATCCAGACGGGCAAGGTCTGTTGCAACCAATGAGGCAGAACCGGTAAAAGCTCTGTAGATAGCGGGGCTTCATCAGATAAACGTACACCCGCAACGAGTTGCAATGCACCGGTTGACGTAGTATGTGCAAACGCTAACGCTTGTTGTATATCCGGATGCTCGCATAAGCGGTGTTCGATCTCGCCTAACTCAATCCGATAGCCACGAATCTTAATCTGATGATCATTGCGTCCCAGAAACTCAATATTACCGTCTGGCCGCCAGCGCCCTAAATCACCAGTGCGGTATAACCGTTCACCGGTTTGAGGATGGGTAATAAAGGCTTGTGCAGTTTTTTCTAAATCAGCCCAGTAGCCTAGCGCTAACCCTTGTCCACCAATATAGAGTTCCCCCGTTACCCAAACCGGGCAGGGTGAAAGCGTTGCATTAAGCACATAGAAAGTCTGATTAGCCAGTGGTTTTCCATATGGAATGCTGCGCCAGTTTGGATCAACCTGAACGATAGGATAGGCAATAGACCAGATTGACGCTTCAGTTGCACCGCCCAAACTAAGAATATTCAGGGCAGGGTGAAGGGCAGATAATCTTTCTGGCAAACTGGTTGGTATCCAATCACCACTCATCAATATCCAGCGCAGACTCTCTAAGGAGTGCGGATAATCTCTGGCGTACTCCTCAAGCAGTTGTACAAATGCCGGAACAGAATTCCAAACTGTGACTGATTCTTGTTGTAACCGCGTCAATAACTTGTCAGGTTGTCGGCTGTCACCAGGAGAAGGAATAACTAGTTTTGCCCCACAACTTAAAGTACCGAACAGATCATAAACTGAAAGATCGAATGTCAATTCTGATATTGCCAGTACGCTATCGTGTTCATTGAGAGCAATACGTTGGTTAATATCAAGAATGGTATTAACCGCACCTTGATGATCTATCATCACGCCTTTCGGTTTGCCAGTAGAACCTGATGTGAAAATCACATAAGCCAAATCCTCAGGATGGGCAGACAAACGCTGTTCACCGGTATTTTTCGGCAAGCGGTTAAGTAATATTTCATCCAGAGAGATAACCTGTACACCATCAGGCCAACTCAGCTGTTGAGCAAACTTAGGTTGAGTCAATACAATATCAACTTCTCCTGATGCCAATAGCTGATGGATGCGTTGTTGCGGGTAGCTGGCATCAATAGGTAGATAAGCCCGTCCCGCCAATAAAATCGCTATAACCGCGATAATCTGTTCCCAACCTTTTTCCATCACCACGCCAATCAGAGGCGAATGCTGATTTTCTTGTGCTTGTAGATGGGCAGCCAGCGTCAGGCTTTGTGACCACAAAGTGCGGTAATCGATTTGACGATAAGCATCGACTACAGCGGTACGTTGTGGGTAGCGATTTACCGACTGCTCAATTAACGAACAGAGTGTGTGGGGCGGAAACACATTCTTTGTCGCATTACTATCTTGGCACAAAATCCGATCACTTACCGGGAGCCACTCTGGAAGTAAGGTGCTCCATTGGTAATCGGGTTCAAGCAGGGCGACGACACTAGCCTGATAATGCGCAAACATGTTTTCTGCAACTTGTGGCTGGAACAGTTGCGGCAAAATTGCCCATTGAATGATAACGCCACCATCTGAACCGGAAATCAGCATACAGTCGAGATAAATATGAGGTGTTTGCGCACCAAAGAGATTCAGCGTTCCCAGCCCTGATGGCCCCTGGCCCGCAGTACCGGTTGTATCGTTGAACACAATCGGCATACCGGCGTTTAGATTGTGACGGTGCTGATTTTTCTCTCGGAGTACCAGTTGTCCGTCAAATAGAGCATGTTGCAGATCAGCTAACCACTGTTTCTGTATCCGACTTAGCGCGTCACTGAATCCTGTGCTATTGCGTAAATCCACTTCCAATAATGATGTAGTAGACAGATTTCCGACCAGCGTATCGCAATGTTGCGGCATTAACAGTCGGTTGCCATGCAGAACATTGATGGTGAAATGCTCGCTGTTGCTCCATACCGCTAGAATATGGGTGAATAACGTCAGCATAACCTGTGATGGTAAAGCTCGGTATTCTGCTGCACGTTGTTGCAAACGCTGCCATTGTTGCGGACTGATATATCCCGTCAGACATTGTTGATTAAGTTCTTGTGACTGATGATCTTTTAACGGTAACACAGGAGCATCAGGCAGATAAGGTAAGCGATTAAGCCAATATTGCTGGCTTTGTTGCCAGGCTTCCCCCGTTTTCTCATCCTCCAGTGCTTGAATATAGTCACTAATAGTCGCTGCCGGTGGTTCTGGCTGCCAGTTAAGTTCCTGATATCCGCGTTGCAAATCGCGTAGGATTAACGTCAGACTTTTGCCATCAGCAACCAGTAGGTCGATAGTCAAATGCAATAAACATACCCGGTCATCAGTACGATATAGCGTCAAATCAAACAGCGGCCAGTTATCGCTAGGAACACCTTTAGTGCGCAAGATATCGCGGGCATCAGCGAGTTTTGTCTCGCGTTGATCAGGCATCATGTTACGACAGTCAATTACCGTCGGGGTATAGCAGGGCACTTCCGGCAGAATATGATATTGCCCATCCTTCACATAGCCACGTAATTGCGCATGATGGCTCACCACACGGTTCCAAGCTGCGGTAAAACGTGGCAGATCAAGATCGTTAATAGCCAGTTCAGCGTAGAAATGCGCAATGCCGTTACCAAATTGGAATAGCTGGCTTTCGCCTAACCAATAGGCATATTGCAACGCAGTCAGTGGAAGCGTCTGCTCCGATGCTGGCTTAGCCTCAAGTGGAACAGCCTGTGTAGCGGGTGTTGTTTCAACTATTCGCAAGGTGCGACAAAACTCACTCAATTTAGGATGTTCAAAAAGCTGTTGCAGATTTGCCTGTTCGTAACCTTGACGACGCAATTGCACCACCATTCGGGTAGCAATTAAGCTGTCACCGCCACTTTGGAAAAAGTCACTGTGGCGCTGTATTGGCTGAGGAAGCAGTGAACACCAGAGCGCGATTACCTGCTGCTCTATATCATGGAGCTGGTTATCCGCTGTTTCCGGTTGTACTGCTTCCAGAGTTGATCGCTGTGCTACGCTCTCTTTAGCGGTCATGATCAATGGTAATTGTTCTTGCTGTTGAACATGCAATGAATAAGGCAAAGTGGAAAATTGTGCCGCTACTTCACTGATATTGAGCCGTGTTTGCCGTTCAGCCTGCGCCAGAATCAGTTGTTGATGCAGTTCTGGTCCATCTTGCCCCGGCCATTCCAATGAAACCCGATAGCCGGATTTCTCCAAGCACTTACGCCAGTCCGCAAGCGCCATCAATGCACTATCGCCGCGATCATCACTCCAGGCATTAATGCCTTCAATAAAACCAACACTGGCGAGTTGCATCGCACTTTCGCGTTTCGTCGATTCAATAATCAGCAACCATCCACCGGTTTTTAGTAACCGTGACAGGCGTTGCAAGGTGTTTCGCAGATGGGTTGCATCATGTAACACGTTAACCGCCATAATCAGGTCATAACCGGATTCAGGATGCTGGCTAAAATCAATACGCTGATTAATATCGAACAGCGCAAATTTTACAGTTTCGCCATAATGATTGAGCAACTGGCGTGCATCATCCAGGAATAGCGGCGAAACATCGGTAAAGTGATAGCGTTCAATCGATTGTGCATTGTGCTTAAGCACCTTCGATGAGGTTGCTCCAGTTCCTGCACCGACTTCCAGTACAGTGAAATGATCAGATACTTGACTCAATTGCCGGACAATTTCAGCGGCAGTTTGGTTCAGGCATCGTAACGCTGGATTCTCACTATAGAGGCTGGCAGTGGTCTGTTTATCGGCAAACAGCAGTTCCAACGCATTACCTCGCCCGGCAAGCAGGGCATCATGTTGCTCGATACATGTTGCAACATAACGGCTAATCGTTTGACACCATACGGCATCGTCCAGTTTTGCTGTAGGAGCAAGAACATGAGTAAGCGGTTGCAGACAACGGTATCCATCAGCGGTTTTTTCAATCAATCCTTGGTTGTTTAATAACGTCAGCCATTGGGTAAGAAGACGCTGATACTGTGGTGCCAGTTGTAAACGTTGTTCAATCTCTGCACGAGAGTGACATTGCTGAGGATAAGTGAACAGATTATGACGCAGTAATGTCTGGCTCAGACCAAATAACGCTTGCTGTTCAATGTGTTGCCAGGAACGCTCAAATGACTGTTGTTCTGCCAACTCAGGCAGCGGTAACACATCGGTGTTTATTGACAATGGTTCTGGTAGCGATAATGGCAAATTATCTTCTGCCACCAGCCATAAGTTATAACCTTGCGTGTCGTCCTGACGTGGCTGAATTTCTGCCAACCGTACTTCAGGTTTAGTACGCAAATATTGTTCAGCTTGATGCAATTCAGGTTGTTGCGGCCAGAAGTTATAACGGGTATGACCGGAAGGGGGGATATGAAGATCATAATGTTCTATGCAGTCAGGCTGATGGCAAATTTGCACTAACAGAGCATTATAAACGGCAAATAGTGCTTCAATAACCCCCGGTGCCAATACATCATCCATGCAGTACCAGTTAAACAGTAAATCACCATCCACTTCCATGACCTGATGATCCAGCCAGACTTGCGGGGTTTGACTCAGAACAAAGACTGGATCACCCAGTAACTGAGTGATGGATTGTTTAATGGCGACGCCTTCTTGTGCCATTCCCAACATGCTGGTGAAAACTACCGGCGTCAGCGGTTGCCTGCTTTGAGCTTCACCATTTTGTTGACGGCCAAGTTCTCGCAACACCTCAACACCATTGACATAGTTATGGCTCAGCCGTTGCCACAGCAAAGCTTGTGTTTTCTCCATGCTGGCACGCAAGGAGATTATTTTGCGTAAATCAAAATCCATCAACATGACTGAGGTAAAATCACCAATCAGATCTTGAACCTCTGGATGGAAAGGTTGCCGGTTAAAGAATGTCAGGTTGAGAGTAAACAGCGGATGACGGCTATACCATTCCAGAGTATGAGCAAACAGCGTCAGCAGACCGGCAGAAGGAGTCACGCCCCATTGTTGCCAGCGTTGTTTAAGCATTTGCCAATCAGATTGTGCTAATCGACCTTCATAAGTTGTGAATTGTGGCTGACTATGCTGGGGCAGTTGCGGATTCAGCGGTAATCTTGGCGCCGGAGGCAACGAAGGTAATTGTTCCTGCCAATATGCCCATGATGCCTGCCACTCTTTACTTGCCCGTTGAGCTTGTTCCGCCATCACATAGTCACGGAAAGTAAACACCTGCGGGATCAGGGGTTGCTGGTGGTAAGCGCGTTGCAAATCGTCCATCATGATCCGGAAACTCTGTACGTCAAACTGCAACAGATCCAGATTCATATGTAAGCGACAGCGTGCATTCGGTAGCAGAGAAACAGAAACTTCAAACAACGGCCACTGTTCTGCTGGCGGGACTTGGTAAGAAAGCGTATGACGACGCTGAACCAGCGCCTGTTGGCAAGCGATTTCATCCAACATCCGCAAATCATCTTGTGATAACGCATACCAAGGCGTTTCAGGCAAAATTCTTTGTTGTCCGTCTTCATCCACGACCATGCGCAACATGCCATGACGCTGAATTAAAGCATTCCATGCCTGTTCAAAACGCGGAATATCAAAACTATCCAGTGTCAAATCCCATTCAAATAGGACGTGACACGCGACACCGCCGAAATCAATGGCCTGAGTACGACCAATCCAGTAAGCGTGCTGAATGGGTGTTAACGGGAATGGAGCATGACGTTGGGCGCTGTCAATAATGATCTCAGGCTGAGAACAGGTTACTGGTTGTTCAGGTAATGCGTCGCCAATAAGTCGATTAAGCCCCTCTAAAGTCATATTCTGATAAGCCAACTCGGCAGTTAATCTGAAACCAAATTGCTGGTGGATCACCGCATTTAGCTCCAGGAACAGCAGGGAATCCAAACCAAATTGCAGTAAGTCCTGTTGCGGTGCCAAACATTCAGGCTGTTCTAATCGTAGCAATGCAGCAATACGTTGACGCAACCAATTAAGCCGTTCTTCACTGTCCTGATACAGCGTGTTATCGACAGAGTATGAAGGAGCTGGGGTTGCCACTGGATGGATATGAGCAGTGTCAGCCTGTAAACGTCGCGAAATATCAGGATGATGCTCATCTAACCGTATTGCCAGATAGCAAGGAGATGCGGTACGCAGAGATTGATAAAAATGCCAGATACCTTCATTGACGCTGAACGGTAACATGCCATCTTGTGCCAATTTTTCCACTAATCGCCGCTCGCGGGCCATACCAACGCCACCCCAAACACCCCAAACCAGTGTTTTTACCATCAACGGACTCGGTGCTGTCAGCGCCAAAGATTCCAGGTAAGCATTGGCAACGGCATAAGCACCTTGCCCTTGAGCACCTAACATTGATGCGGCAGAAGAATGAAGCAACAGATAGTGTGCATTATGTTGCTTAAGAGCAATTTGCAATGCCGATGCACTTAGGGCTTTTATCGATAACATTTGTGACAGACGTTGAGGTTCAAGTTCTGCCAACTGGGTGTGATCAGCGATACCCGCCGCATGAATTGCCCCGGCGATACCATCCTCTTGTGCCAGCGTCTGCACTGCATTTAACAAAGCTGGCGTATCAGTAACATCAACGTTAATCCAGCGGATCTCACATTCAATATTCAGTGATAACTCTTGAACAAAAGCATCCCAATCCGCATGTTGACGACGGGCAAGTACCGCGATTCTACGTGCACCTTGAGCCAACAACCAACGGATGGAAATCTGACCAATTCCGCCCATTCCCCCAGTTACGATATGCCAACCCTGATGAGGAATCGACATCGGCTGTTGAGAAAGCAGTAAGGATTGACGTTGTAAAACGGGTACCGAGACTTGGTTGCCACGTATTCTCAGCCAACGGTTATGTTCACTTAAATATCCAAGCGCTAATGACAAAGCGTCAGCATCGTTGATATCAGTAATATCAATCGCTTGAATACGACGATGGGGATATTCTTCAACTGCGACACGTAACAATGCCCAGACAGCATATTGAGCTGGATTGATATTCTCTGGTGATAAGGTGGTTTCCGGTTGAGCGCCACAGGTGACAACGGTTAATGGTATTTCTTCATCACGTTTTAGTTCGGTAATAACTTGATTGCATAATTCAAGTACATCACTGCCAGTAAGCAGCAATAAGATATTTCCGCTTTCTGGCTGTAAATGAATACCCGCCTGACACCAATGATTAACTCTCTCGTCATTCTCAGTTGAAGAACGGAGAGTATATGCCGTTGAAGATCTTGGGTTATCTGTGATGTTTATTGTACGCCAGTGTAGGGCATAGTGGGTATCGGGGCACGGTTGTGGTGCGGGAAGCCATGAGTTGGTTGCAGCTTGTGTTGATACAAACTGACGCGGCAGATCGCAACGATCGCTTAACAGGGCAAATAGACGCTCACCCGCATAAATCAAAGCAGGGAAAGCAGTGAGTAAACGTGCCTCTAATAATCTGCGTTTGGCATATGGCAGGGGACGATCAGGACGATACATTTTACTTGTTGTTGGCCCAAAAACTTCCCGGTAATAACCTTGCTGGACGCAATAGGTTAGCAATTGTTCCAACAAAGGGCGCCAACGAGGTTGCAGACGGCCAGCCCGAATAGTGTCGATAGCACTGAAACCTTGTTCAGTATCACGCCCATGACATTGATATACCAATGCATCGGTATACAACTCACGTAGTGTTGCAGCATCGGGGTTTTGCTCAATGGCAGGATCGAGCAGAGCATTGACATCAAGTCCAGTATTGATATTGGTTGTGGGCTGCACAGATTTGGTTGCAGGGAAGCGATAATGCTGCTCATCAAATGGATAGAGCGGAGCATGACATTTTTCCCCAGTAAGCGAGAAAAGATGCAGCCAGTCAAGATGCACGCCAGCACAGTAAAGTTGCATGAGAGCCGTTTGCTGAGCTGTCTCTGGAGAACTTTGACGCCGTACGCCAGCAATCCAGATTTCCTGTGGCAGACTGACACGCCGCCCGATGCCAGTTAATTGTGCATCAGCCCCCATCTCCATGAATAATGTCACCCCTTGCTGGCGAGCAAATTCAACCGCCGGGTAATAGCGTACGGTCTGACGCATATGGTTACGCCAGTAGTCTGGTGAACCCAATTGTTCAGCCGTTGCAATATTGGCTGTCAGGGTAGAAATCAGCGGGATTTCCCCCAATGTAGGTTGCAACTGGCTACAACGCAGAGAAAATGCCTCCAGTACGCCATCAAGCATGGCTGAATGTGCTGCACAGGCAACGTTTAGACGTTGGCAACGAATCTGCTGTTGTTCCAGACGTTGCGCCAAAGTAGCAATTTCCGTCGCTGTACCGGCCCAAACCCAGTGTTGTGGGCCATTGCAAACCGCCAAATCTAATGCCAGCGAACAAACGAACGGAAGTACTTCTTCTTCATTGGCAAAAACCGCCAGCATTGCGCCCCCTTGGGAGCAGCTTTGCATCAGTTTGCCTCGTACCGCAACGAGCGGCATCACCTGTTCAGGTGTGAGAATCCCGGCAACAACGGCAGCGGCAAATTCTCCAACCGAGTGCCCCAATACATAATCAGGCTTCAATCCAAGCGCCCGCCAATGTGCCGCCAGTGCAATCTGATGCGCCACAATTGCCGGTTGTGCGTATTCGGTGGTGGCTAATGCGGCATCATGCTCTCCGAACATCACGGCTTTTAATGGCAATGCCAACCCTGATGCACAGGCTGCACAGCAACGATCCAACATAGCGGAAAAAACAGGAGAGCTGGCATACATTGCTTTTCCCATGCCAGACCATTGGCAACCTTGGCCGCTAAATTGCCAAAGTTGCTTACTTTCGCTGTTGATTTGCCCACTGAAAACATTTTGTGTTGGTTTCTTGTTGGCAAAAGCGGATAAATTTGCAGCACTCTGTGGCGTTAGCGTCAACGCTAAACGCCAGGGTAATGAAAAATCACGCCCCTGTAATGCGGTCCATGCCAAATCTGCATGATGCCCTAGTGCACCATTGAGTGCAGCCGCATAACGTTGGGCCAATTGACGTAATGAAAATTCAGAAGCAGCAGAGAGCAATAAAGGCGAAGTCTGCGCATGATGGACACGGTGACGACGTAATTTCTCTGGCAATGATTGCACGACGACATGACAGTTAGTACCACCAATACCAAACGAAGAGACGCCCGCGGTACGTAATGCTTGTGTCCAGCGTTGCCCTTGTGTTGCCAGCTTGAATGGACTTTGTTCCAACCGTAAAGCTGGGTTGGGTTGCTGAACATTGATCGTCGGTGGAATATGTCCATGCCAAACAGACAGAACCGCTTTAATCAAGCTAGCAATGCCGGCAGCCGTATCAAGATGGCCCATATTGCTTTTCACTGAGCCAAGATAACAAGGCGGTACCGCCACACTACGGTCAGAAAATATGCTGTGTAACGCGTCAACTTCTATCGGATCGCCAAGAGGCGTTCCTGTGCCATGTGCCTCGATCATCCCAACATCATCAACACTGACATCCGCCAGTTGAAGTGCTTCGATAATAACGTTGCGCTGACCGTTAACCGAAGGGGCAGTAAAGCCAACTTTCTCATTGCCGTCATTATTAATTGCACTGCCACGTAGCACAGCCATGATGGGATCGCCATCGCGCAGAGCATCACTTAAGCGTTTTAGCGTGACAACACCAACGCCATTGCCACCATAGGTGCCATTTGCTTGGCTATCAAAAGGGCGGCAATGCCCATCAGGGGAGAAGATCATTCCCGGCTGATACAAGTAACCACTTTCTTGCGGGAAAGAAACTGCCACACCACCAGCCAACGCCATGTCACACTCACCGGCACGCAGGTTTTCACAAGCTATATGTACGGCAACCAGTGAACTTGAACACGCTGTTTGTACCGTCAGTGCCGGGCCTTTTAGGTTTAATTTATACGCGGTACGTGTCGCAAGATAATCTTTATCGTTACTGATTAACGCTTGAAGCCCTTTAACTTTGCCAACATCAGTCATGGAAAATTGTGACCATGAAGGCCAAGTACTGACTCGGCTACTACCAAAAACACCGGTTTTCAACGGGACATGGCGTGGTGCATAACCGGCATGCTCAAGGGCATGCCAGGCAGTCTGGAGAAAAAGACGCTGTTGAGGATCGAGCATCTCCGCTTCCTGACGTGAATAACCAAACAGCGAGGCGTCAAATTGTTCCGCCTTCTCTAATATCGCTGCCCGATTGACAAAATTTTCACTCTCAATAACTTCAGGAGGAATACCTGCATCTAATAATGTTTGACGGGAGAGTGGAACAGTACACTCAACTCCGTGTTGCAGGTTATGCCAGAAAGTATCGCTATCTGGCGCCTGCGGAAAGCGGCAGGCAAGGCCAATCACTGCGATAGGATCGCAATTATCGTAGTGAGGTGTTAAATCAGTCATTATGCAGCTCCTTTATGACGTCTTTCCCGTTGTTGCAAACGCTTTTGTTGTTGACGCTGACGAGGGGTAATCGACTGGCGATTTCCGTCGCGGGGATCCTTCCGGCAGCGCAAACTGAGCGTCTCTGCTGTTGGATAAGCAAATAAATCAGTCACGGCAAGATGATAAAAACCCGCATGTTGTAATTTGCTATGCAATTGAATTAGCTGTAGCGAGCTGGCTCCTGCCTCAAAAAAGTTTTGTTGTGCGTTAATAGGATGATTTGTTATAGACAAGAACAGGCGTTGAATTTCGCTGCATATTTGTGGGTCATATCCCGCTGAACGCAGTGATGGCGCAATGGCAACAGCAGTATTTTCAACCATCACGGATTGCTGGCGTGGCATCAGTTGTTCCAGTGCTGCATGCCAACTTTCTGGCTGTGCCGCAAGGGTACGCAACAGCGTCATGTAGCTATTGAACATGTTTTGCAACTGACGCGGTTCAAACAATTCTTCGACAGCATCCCAATTTAGACAAAGTTCATTATCAGATTCATAAACCTGGTGATCCAACCAGATTTGTGGCGTTTGGGAAATACCCCAAACGGGTTTCATCCATGATGAATGCGAAAGAAATTGCCCTTGGTGTGTTCCCAATGCACTGGTGAAAACGACCGGCATAATGGCCGCATCGGGGCTACGGCTCTGTGCCAATTCACGCATCACTCTAATTGCTGAAATGTGACGGTGATCCAGATCCTGCCAGAGCTGTTGTTGCAATCTACGGGCACTTGATAACCAATTTTTCTTCGGGCGCCAGGCCAGTAATGACAGAGAAGTGAAATCACCCAGAATGTGATTAATATCTTCATGCCAGTGCGGACGATCGAAAAGGGTAAGGTTGAGCGTTAGCTCCGGTTTAGTACTGAATGCAGAAAGAACCGCTGCATAAGCCGCAATTAATAGCGCGGAAGGCGTTATCTGATAAGGCGCTGCATGTTGTTTTAACTGGCTCCATTCATATGCAGATAACCGATCGCTATAGCGCACAAAACGTGGGGATTGAACCTCTTCCGGGGCAATACGCAGTGGCAATTGTGGTGCCAGTGGTAATGTTTTCACTTGCTCCTGCCAATATTGCAGCGAATGCTGGTGCGTCGGCATTTGCTGCTGGCATAACACACAATCCCGGAATGTCACTTTCAATGGTGGCAATTCATGTTGCTCGTCGAGATAGAGCTGTTCTAATTCGGCCAGCAATATCTGCATGCTCAACCCGTCTAATAGCAGATTATCCAGACTGACAAATAGCCGGGAGATAATTCCATCATCTTGCGCAAGCTGGAAATCGAATACCGGCCAGTTGCCGGCATCTAATACCTGATGTGAAAGCTGTTCACGTAATGTGTCGGCCCGCGTAATATTGATGAATTGATGTTGTTTGACGGAGAACTGAGGGACATTTTCTAATACCTGTTGCTGCCCATTAACAACCACGGTTCTGAGCATTGGATGACGCTGAATCAGACGATTTAGCACCCGATTTAAACGTTGAACATCTAATTGCTCTATCCGGTATTCAATAAAGAAATGCGCGCCAACACCACTTAAAGCGAAACCCGGATGGCGCCCGACCAAATAAGCCTGCTGAACTTCCGTGAGTGGGAAAGGGTGGTATTCATTTTGCTCTTTCGGCAGAGCACACGCTGCTGATGAGGTTTCAGCCAGAGGAACCAGCGTAGCCGCAAATGCAGCTAATTGTGGGTTACGGAAAAGATGGCCCAGTTCACCTTTGAAGCCTTGTTGTGTCAGTTCACCAACCAAGCGTGTAGCCAGAAGACTGTCTCCACCAAGTTGGAAAAAGTCACTGTCACGGCCCAGTTGCTCTGTATTGAGCAAACGTTGCCAAATTCCAGCAACGGTTTGTTCAACTGCATTTAACAAAACCACTTCATTCCGGCGTGATGATGTCTCTGTTTTTGTCGCAGACTGTAGTTCTTGCGACAACACCTTACGATCAATTTTGCCGTTAGGTGTCAGTGGCAGGCGAGGAATGATATGCAAGCGCTGTGGAATCATATATCCCGGCAGATGTTGTGCCAGCACAGACTTAATTTTTTCCCGATCAGGAATGGTGACACTGTCACTTGATCGCATCAATAACACATTAAGGTTACCGATGGTAATTGGCGTTTCAGCCTGTAATGGCAATTGTTGTGGTAATAGCGATAACCACTGTGACGCAGAACGTAATTGAATACCTTGAGGTGAAAGCAATTCAGTCGTAATCAGGGAAAGAGACGATGCCTGTTGCAACTCCATTACCAATATCAACGCGCCAGGTTGAGCAAGGGGTACCAATTCCTTGACACAACATGCGGGATCTTCTTCCCGATGTAATACGTTATTCAGCAGAATAATATCAGCCTGATGTTGCAGCGATTCAGGAACTTGTTCAGGCCAACTTCGTTCAGACCAACATTGTACTGATGCATGAGCATAACCGCTCAGCCGTGTTTGCGCCTGATTGACCAATGCTTGAGAACGTTCAAAGCCGAGATAACAGAGGTGCTGATCAGTAATATGCTCAGCCAACCACTGCGCACAGCGACCGCTGCGAGCATCAAACTCCATCAAAGTCACGGGGCGTTGTAATCGCTGAGAAAGGGCAGTGATGACCTGTTGCAACCCTGCTAACCACTGCTGGGTTTCTGGCAATACAAACAGTTGTTGTTCCGGTGCGAATTGCGGATCGTCAAGTAATGCGATCGCCGTCTGTTGCCCGGTAAGAACATCATGTAGCACAGCATGCCAACGTTCCGGGATACCTATCGCCTCATTATTGGATGTAGCAGGTAACCATCCGGCCTGATATATATGCTGTGTAGATTCAACCAGTACCTTACATTGACAAAGATATGCCAACATACGGGCAAACAAGTCATGGTATTCCGGTTGGGGCTGATAGCGCTTCAAGCAATCCGTCAGTGACTGCGGTGAAGTAAAGGTAATACCGTGACGAGATAGATGTTCCAGCAGGAACATTGCAACTTGAGGTCCACTGCTATCTGCGGTTATTGCGTGCATTGCAGGGAACAGCTCACGATAGCCCGCGGGTAACTGAGGCGCACGATTTACCCGTTGGCATAAAGAATCACCTTCCAATTCAAGGAACGCCACTAGCGACTTCTCTTTTTCGCCACTGGCGAGTGCCACCCCTTTACTGATTCCGATTACCTGATTAAGGGCAGCATCAATTTCTCCCAACTCAATTCGGTAACCACCAATTTTTACCTGACTATCACGACGTCCCAGAAATTCAAGCCAGCCCTCAGGATGGTAACAACCTAGATCACCAGTGCGGTACCAGCGTTCCCCTTGATCGACAACAAATTGAGCGGAAGTGCGTTCTTCATCATTAAAGTAGCCTAATGCGACACCGGCACCACCAATCCAAAGCTCACCGACAACCCAGTCAGGACAATCACGGCCATCTTCACCTACGACACGGTAACGCTGGTTAGCTAAAGGATAGCCATACGGAATGGAGCGCCACTGTGCTTCAACTTCTTTGACGATATATTCGTTTGACCAAATAGCCGCTTCTGTTGCACCACCCATTGCACCCAAAACACCATCAGGATTGAAGGCGCGGTAACGTTCAGGCAGTGACAAACCAATCCAGTCCCCGGACAACATCACAGTACGAAGTGCTTTCGGCGCATCGACCTCCATGCCTTCGCAATAGGTCAGTAACATATCGAACAGTGCGGGCACACTATTCCACAACGTCACATGATGACGCGCGATCAACATTTCCCAGGTTGATGGGTCACGACGCTGTGCTTCATTAATTAATACCAGCGCACCTCCCGCGGTGAGAATACCGAAAATGTCATAAACGGAGAGGTCGAAATGTAGAGCAGAGAGTGCCAATAACCGATCGCTACTTTGGACCTGATGACGGCGATTGATATCCAAACAGGTATTGAGTGCGCTCTGGTGGCTGATAACGACTCCTTTTGGCATACCGGTTGAACCAGAGGTATAGATGATATAAGCCGGATCAGTAACCGCACGCTTAACCATGTTTGCCAAAGGTGGCCATTGCTCATCCTGATGCCAGGAAACACAGTGTACATCTTGTGACCAGTCATCACTGTGTTTTTCAAGATCAATGTGTTGTTCAGGATCAATGATAACGATACGAATTCCAGCACTTTCGCAGATAGCACGACGTCGGTTTACTGGCTGATCAACAGGAACCGGTACATAAACGCCGCCGATATAAAGTATCGCCAATACCGCAACAATTTGTCCGACGCCTTTTTCCATGCTAATGGCAACCCGATCTCCCGGTATAACCGACATTTTTTGCAACACGGTTGCTAACCAGCGAGCGGCCAAACTTAATTCACCATAACTGATTTCCTTATTATTAGTCACCAAAGCAACAATATTTGGTGTACGTTCTGCCTGCAAAAACACACCTTCATGCAGAAGGGCATCCGGAAAAGGTTCAGTTGTGTCATTGATCTGATACCGAAGCTGGTATTGTGATTTAGGCATCAGATCCGGTAATTCTTTACTCCACTGTGTGGCGTTTTCCGTTAGATGTTCAATGAACCCCTGATAAGCGGTAAATAAGGTATCCATTAACCCATCAGGGAAGAGTTCATCGTTACTATCCCACTGAATATTCAGCGTGTTTTCATGTTCAAATGCAACGAAATCCAGCCATACCTGAGGTGTTTGTGATATTCCCCAACTTGGTTTTCCCAGAACATCACGGGTATTTTCACCATATAAAGGTCGGCCTAAATTGCTGGTAAACACAATTGGCGCACCATATGGATGACTACCGCGTTTTTTAAGTTCACGTAAAACTTCTACACCAGACCAATGGCGGTGTTCGTAAGCTTCGGCAAATGTTGCCTGCGCATCTTTAGCGAGTTGGCAGAACGGCAAATTATCAGCGGGAATATCTAATAGCAGAATATTAGTAAAGTCGGCCAGCAGGCTATCAACTGCGGTGTGCAACGGCGCTCTATCAAACAATGTCAGGTTAAACAACAGGCGGGGGGCATGATTCCAGCGACATAATAGACCAGCAAATGCGGTCGCCAATGCCATCGTTGGCGTAACACCATTTTGTTGAGCAAGTTGTTTAAAACGTTGCCAATGTTCAGGAGCCAAGCGGAAACATCTGCGCTGAATGCAGACGTTTTTTATTAGGGAAGGTTCCTTAGCCAAAGGGAGTTGCGGGGCAGGGGGAAGGATATCTAACCGGTTACGCCAGAATATCTCTGCTTCTTGTCGAGCCTGCGCAAATTGAGCCTGATATTGCGCTAAATAGCTGCAAAAATCATAGTCGGAAGGGATAACAGGCAGGTTACGTTTAACAATTAATGCCGCCAGTTCAGTAAAGAACAGGCTAAAACTGGCAGCATCCATGATCAGCAAATCAATATTAGCGTGCAACCGGTGCTGATTCTCACCAAACAGACTTAGCTGAATATCGAACGTCTCCCCTTGTTCAACCTGTAATACCCGATGGCTTAGTTGTTCACGTATATTATTCAGCGCTTGTTGCTGTTCTTCTGCTGTCAAGCTGCGCAGGTCATGAACCGTTAATTTTTTCCAATAAGCATCAGCCATCCCTTTCTGGCGACCATCGGGCAAAAACCGCACTCGTAACATCGGATGTCGCTGAATCAACCTATGAATTGCCGCTTCCAGTTGTTCAGGTTCCAACCCGATACCGTCAAATTCTTGATATAAATGGCAACCTACTCCTCCCAACGTCTGCTCTGGCGAACGCCCAACAAAATAAGCATGTTGTACTGCGGTCAGCGGGAACGGACGAGCATCTGTAATCAGTGGCTGCGCCGCATCAGGCTTAAGTGCTGTGTGAGTAACAGGCGCATGACGTTGCAGAAGCTGGCTCCAGGCATACAGTGTGGGTTTTTGATAAAGTTCACGAAGGGTGACGCGATATCCTTGACGCCTCAACTGGTTTAACAATGCCATCATTTGCATTGAGTCCAGCCCCTTGCGAATTAAATCGTCGTTATCATTCACCAGTGTATTTTTTTGAGTAAACAGGCCAGATATGATCTGACGCAGTGAATCTGGAAAGACAAGATCCTTGTGCATGAAGATATCCTATAAATAATGACGGTTATAAAACGGGGGGTTACACCTTATTTGGCTTATTTGGGTATAGATGCCAGTGCTCCTCTGAGCCAAGATGGTTTTCCCAAAGGGATTGATAAAGTGAACAACGTCCTAACAATTCGTCGTGAGTGCCACTATCACAAAGGGTTCCATGATCCATCACCAATATTTGGTCAGCGCGAGTTATCGTGCTCAACCGATGAGCGATAACAAAGACCGTTTTATTCTGGGTAAGAGAATCAAACGCCTGTTGTATCAACTGTTCATTTTCGGGATCGAGAGAAGCTGTTGCTTCGTCAAGGAATAAAACTGGAGATTGCTTTAAGATAGCCCGGGCAATAGCAAGGCGCTGACGCTCGCCACCAGACAGAGTACCGCCATCCACCCCTAACGGTGTATCGTACCCTTGCGGTAATGCCACAATCGTATCGTGAATATTGGCAAGGCGAGCAGCCTGCTCCAGTTCTAACTGGGTTGCACTGGGATCACCCAACCGGAGATTGTTAGCGACGGTATCCTGAAATAGTGCGGTTTCCTGAAATACCATAGTAACGGTGTCATACAGTGCCTGGGTTTGGTAATGATGAATATCATTCCCACCCAGACGGATTTCTCCCTTATCCAGTTGATAGAAAGAGAGCAGCAGATAAGCCAGTGTGGATTTCCCACTGCCACTGGGCCCGACAATAGCGGTCATACTGCCTTGCGGCGCATAAAATGACACATTTTGGATAGCGGGTTGATTCGTACCTGGATAGCTAAATGAGATGTTATTCACTTCAACATCATATTTGTCTGGCGCGGCTAGTGGCCCGGAAGCTTGCGTTGCAACGGCTTCTATCTCTGCAATATGGGTTTCACCTACTTGCGTTAAGGCCGTAATATTGAGTAAGGGGATGATCCCACGTAGAGGGGTCATCGTGGCAAACAACAACAGAATCGTGATAAGTATTTCTGAGAGTGTTAATGCTTCTGGTGAATTAAAGCGCAGAGCGCCAGCCAGAATGCCAACGACCACGCTAGTATCAATGATGATGTAAAACAGGCTCAGTAGCGGAATACTTCTGAATACCCCGCGGCGGAATGCGACACGTAATTGGTCGATTTCGCGGTCAAAACGCTGTTCTACCGTCGTGGTCGCTGCCGCAGCACGAATAAAGGACATACCTTGGGCGTACTCAACGATAGCTTCGGATACATCAGCCATCATAGTGGCACGCAAGCGCAATATTTCATCCAGTTTTTTACGGATAGCCCCCAAGATGAACATCCCAACCATCAGCACTAATAATGCACTACCGGCAACCACCCAATCGAACCAGAATAAAGCCAGGTAGATGAGAGTCAGCATCATCACCTGACAAGCGATTTGCGGTGTGGTATAGGCTGACTGATTTTCCTGCCATTGCACATCTTCAGATAACGTCAACGCTATTTTTCCAGCACTCAATCCCCGAATAGTGGCGACAGACATACTGACAAGGTGTTGTAGCAGAGAGCGACGAATTTCTATGCCTAAACCATAGGCGGCAATGGTGAGTTTACATAATGCGCGAGCCATAAAAGTAAACCGCAGCAACAGTAAAATAACCAGTAATCCCAAAGTGATAAGCGGCAACATAGGATTGTCACTTTCCCCTAGATGGGTAATAGCCCAAGCAGCAATAGCAAGTTGAGCCATAATCGCAACGGTATCAAACTGTTTATATAACAATCCTTTAAACCAAACTCTTTGCAGTTTTGGTGATAGATGTTGCTGGAGACGATTAAATAGCCCCATGATAATTTGCTCCGGCCCCGGTTTTTTCTCCCCGCCAAGCAGCCCACTGTCTGGCGTATGCGCCTTGCTGTGCGACCAGTTCTTCATGGGTTCCTTGTTCGATAATCTGTCCTTTATCTAAAACCATTATTTGATCAAGATGACGGATAGTCGGTAGACGATGGGCAATGACAATCACTGTCTTATTGCGGCATAGAGCATTGAGCGCTTGTTGCATCTCTTTTTCACATTCTGGATCGGTATAGGCTGTAGCTTCGTCCAATACAAGAATCGGGACGTTTTTTAGAATAGCGGCGGCAACGGCAATACGCTGTTTTTCACCTACCGATAAACTCACGCCACCGTTCAGTACGGTGTCGTAGCCTTGCGGTAATTGCTGAATAAATTGATGTGCTTGCGCTGCGATAGCAGCCGTTTCAACTTCGGCCTGTGAGGCATTAGGACGGGCTAATCGTATGTTATTAGCCACCGTATCGTTGAACAGAAATACACGCTGGAAAACAAAAGAGACGTTATTGCGTAGTGTCGGTTCATCCATATTACGGATATCAACACCGCCAATAGTAACCTGACCATGCTGAGGGTCCCAAAGACGTGCGATAAGACTCGCTACAGTAGATTTACCCGAACCACTGGCACCGACTAAAGCTAATGAACTGCCCGCCGGTATAGAAAATGAAATGTTATTTAATGCATTCTCCTGCTTATCTTGGTAGGAGAAACTGACATTGTGCAGAGCGACGCTGTGATCGGCTGGTGTTTGGCTTTGGGTACAAGGTGCCAGTTCAGGTTGATTCATTAACCAACGATAGCGTGTGATCAATGCCTCTTGCTGTTGCAAACGTGTCATCACAGCAAACATAGATGAGGCAATATTGCCGAATGCCATTGCCGCCAAAATAAAGAAAGTGAATTCGAATAAAGTGATCTCTTGTCGGTTCAATAACCAGACCGCCAAAGGGAGGACAAACAACAGGTTAGCACTGGATAACACGAAAAACCGGCTGGATTTGACCTGTACTTTCTCAACCCAAACATCAATAATCCGAGTCAGGGCAGTAAACGCTTTCTCAGCGCGTTGCAACGCAACCTTGCCGCCTGAATAGGTTTTGACCACAGGAATCGCATTAATAACTTCACCCATTGTTGAAGCAATACGGTTTTGGGCTGCATAAAAACGCTGAGTTGTCGCTTGAACTTTTATCTGAATATAGACGAATAACAGGCAGGCACCCAAAGTTGGCGCGAAGGCTGCTAAGGCTAACCGCCAATCAATGGCTAACATGACACTCAATGCAATCAATGGACCGAATAAGGTAGCAGACATCTCTGGAATGATATGGGCAATACCATCTTCAAGCTGTTCGACGTCATCTAGCATCATCTTTTTTATTTCAGTGCTGTCGGTCAGCATGAAAAAACCCAAAGGGACAGACTTCAACTTACTGCTGATATTGCGGCGAACATCAGCTTGCACATCGGCAGCGATCAAATGAGCAAAAAACGTTGAACCACTAAAGGTCAACATAGCGGCAAATGTAAATCCCAATAACATAGCGCCATAATTCAATAGCGTGTCATATTGCCCGTCATAGATAGATTGGGTGATGAGCCCGGCAACCGCCGCCGGCAACATTTGCAGGCCGGCGGAAAGAATGGCAAGTGCAATAGCAACGTAACTCAACGTGCGGTATGGGCGCATCATATACCATAATTCTTTAATAACGCCGGCATCAGCCGCACGCTGCTCCGGCGAACTCTGAACAGAAGTATCATGATTACGCATTCACGCTCTCCTTGTGGAAATTATGGAATTTACGCAATGTCCAGAACAAGGCAATGAAGGTGAAGAGAAGTGCAAGAACGAAAAGGGCAGAATAGCCTGCTTTAGTAACAATCAATCCACCCAACACTGAACAGATAATTGCAATACCCATATCTGCGGATTGCATCAACGCAAAATCCACACCGGACTGAGCACCCGCAGCGAGCGACATCATCTGGGTATACAGCGCAACAAATTTGGCGGCGGTGATTAAGGTGATGAAAACATATGCGGCTGAAAGCAGGGATAACGGCGCTTCTGGTTGCCGGGCAAGCCAGAAGATACAGGCTAATACGATAGATTCAAGCAGCATGACAGACAGTAAAGTCTGGATAGCACCGAATTTACGTACAATGATACCACCAAGCAGAACACCAGATAATCCAGCTAATGCACCACCACTGGCGGCAATGATACCAAGTTGAGTTAAATCCACACCGCGATCGATCAAAAACGGCGAAAGCATACCAAGTGAAAGACGCGTACCGATCATACATAGCAATATCAAAACCAGTGCTTGTCTAACCGGCGCCCGACGGAGTGCATTTTTGAGAGAAGGGGCAACCGGGGCTTTTAAAACCGTTGGTGCTTTTTCTACCTGTGTTTCCCGTAAAAACAGGGCAGGCAGTGACATCAATAGAATCACTATGGCTAACACCCCGGCGCCAATGTGCCAACCATACAGTGAAACAAGGTATAGAAACAGACCGCTGCCGATGATAGAACCCAAATAACCGCCGCCAACTTGCATAACATTGCACCAAGGGCGATGTTTTGGCGATAACCGGTCAATAGCGTGGCCATCGGTGGTGGTATCCACCACGGTCAAACAAATGGTGATCAGAAACAGACCGACGATAATCAGCGGCATATGTTCGGCAGGTTTTGCCAGTGACATTGAACAAAAAAGCAAGGTAATTAACAGATTTCCGCAAATCATGATACGACGGGGGTTTGTATCCCCCGAACCAGATTTACGATAGCGCTCTATAACAGGCGCCCAAAGGAATTTGAATGCCCAAGGCAGCATCAGCAAGTAGAGCAAGCCGATTTTATCCGGGGTTACGCCGTGGCTACGCAAAAACGCTGGCATACTTTGTAACGTTAACATGCCGATAGTACTTTGGAGGGTGTAAACCCCCGCCAACGTCAACAATAGTAACGATATATGACGGGGATGGGAGATATTGTGCGTCATAGCGAGACACTCACATCCAACCCAACATTCAAGCCCTTATTGATCATACTGAGCGTATTTGGCCCCACGGTGAAACTGGAGACACGATACTTTTTATCACCCAGATTTTCGCCATAGAGTTTTACATTAATCCCATGTGCCATTTCTAAACTTAATGAAGCGTCATAGAGGGTGTATCCTCCCTGTTCAAGGGTATTCGCTTCATTAAAGTAGCTTTTTGAATAGTAGCGGGCACCGGCATTTAAATAGAGGTTACCGGGTAACAACGTTTGATCAATCAAGTAGTCAAAACTTGCATTGAGCATGACATCTGGCGCATAAGGCAGACGTTTATCGTTATAACTTATGCCATTCTCTGTATCGGTTGCATCAATGAAGTTTGATTTGCCTACACTTCCCCCGAGAGAAAATTTCAGCCCTTTCATTGGTTTAATTTGGCTACTCAATTCAATGCCTTTGCTCTCTGCTTTACCCACATTGCGTATAAACTGTGCACCGATCGGACCAACATAAATTTGTTTATCTTTCGAACGAATGTAGTAAACAGCACTGTCTAACGTCACTGCGTTACCAAAGAACGAGGTATGCCAGCCAAACTCATAATTATCTGAGGTTTCGGTATCGTAGGGTTTTCTATCATTGGCGGAGTAGACAATGTTATTGAATCCACCGGGTTTATATCCTTTCGTAGCAGAGAGATAGAAACGGGTATCTGGCGTCAATTGCCAACCCAATGCGGCTTTAGGCGTAAATTCATTGCTGGAAACTTGGTTATCAAAAGCTTCGATTGCTGCCATGCCAGAACGGCCAGCATAGTCTATCTGCGATTTTTCATGGGACAAACGGCCACCCAAGGTCAGATCCCACTGAGAAGCAAAGGGCAATTTCACTTCACCAAACAGTGCCAGCGATTTTCCTTTTATTGTGTTAGCCGCATTGCCATAGTAACCGGGGTAACCACTGGTATGATGTTTATTCTTTTCATCTGAAAACCAACCACCGAGAACGCTGGTAATCCCATTTGAGAAATTGGAGTTCAAACGCAGCTCTTGCGTGGTGGCATGGTGTTTCTCTTTCCATTTACCACCAATGAAATCACGGTAAATATCGCGATCCTGATAAGAAGTCACACTGGTTAATACACTGTCGCCAAAATCATATTCAGCCTTGAATGCATAACTGTTAACCCGACGGGTTAAATCAGGGATAGGGCCATCATATTCTTTCCGACGAAATTGTTCGTCGTTTAGATAGACTTCTTCATGGGAATCGAGATCTTCATGAGCAAAGCTAAGTTCAGCACTGAACGAAGAATCTTCTGGTGCAAATGTCAGTTGCCCTCGTCCAAGCCAGGTTTTGCTGGAATCAATATTTTTATCGCCACGATTTGGTACATCAATTTGCCCAGGCTCTTTTACCCAACGCAGGCTGGTACTACCATAAAGGAGATCTTCAATAAGCGGTATTGATCCGCTGAAAGAACCACCTTGTTTCAGCTTGGAGTAATTACCAGAAAGATTAAGCCAAGGGCCTTCTTGCGGCGAACGAGTGATGATATTAATAACACCCGCTTGTGCATTTCCGCCATATAAAGTCCCTTGCGGACCGCGTAATAGTTCTACACGTTCCACGTTGATTAATTCTTGTGTTAGGAATTGGTGATCTTGAGGAACGCCATCGACATAAATTCGAACAGAAGGCGAATAGAAATCCGGTGAACTAATACCGCGAATGGTGGTTGCTGAATAGGTTCTATTACCTCGTGAGCGGATTTGTAAACCAGGAAAAGCGCGTTCAAGATCTTGTACTTGAGTTATACCGGCCTGTACAAGTTCTTCGCCTGTTTTAACCAGAACGCTACCATCCACTTTATTTAACGCTTCTTCCCGTTTATTTGCCGTCACAATCAAAGCATCTTCTGTCGCGCCAGACGAATGTTCTGCCCATACCATAGGCGAAATTAAACAACATAAAACAGACGCCTTAGCGTATTTTTTTCTCATATAAATAACTCGTTATGCACTGTTTAAATCATGTTTTACAAAAATTAGGTGTGGTAAAACAAAAAACATAACGGGAGACTATCGATAGTATTCCATCAGGGCTAACGGAATAGGGACAAAAGTAGCGCATTACGTACTATTGATAATGATTATCATTAATGATAAATTGCGTGATATTTACAATACAATATATACACACAGTATATATATACAGTAAAAATATAATGTCTATAATATGTAAAAACTATTATTTTAAGTACGGAAATAATTTTTAACTGGTGTCTGATGCTAATTTTATAGGGGATCTCATGAAGACAATCTATAGCAAAAAATTAGAAGTTTTCACGGCTGACCATTGCAATTGCGTGCATTCACATGCAGATAAAAAGAATACAAATACTCCCTTATTGATTGAGGAATTATCTGACGGCATTCACATAAATCGGCTATGCTTTGAACTCAACAAAGATGTCACAGAATATTGTGAAGGACCGCCAACGGTGTCAATCGCGTTTATTTTAAACGGGAGAGGAAAAATGGCGATTGAAAATGGTGATGAATTAGATATTCATCCGGGAATGATGATATTTTTCTATTCACCGAAAATGACGCGAGGCATGAACTTCTTTGGCTGCGGATCATGGCATATACTCGACATTCGTTTTTCATTGAACGAAATTGCAGCTCAGGAATTGCCACCTTTTACTCAATTAGCGGCAGGTTTTGAAAAGAACGCCAGTCACAGTGATGTATTGATGATGGCATGTCCTATCTACCCACCATTTATGCAAATAGTGAACCAAATAGAAGAGTGCCAATTAAGTGGCAATGTAAGAAAGGTTTATTTAAAGGCAAAAGCGTTAGAAATACTCGCTTGTGTGGCGTCTCAAGTTTATGATTGTCAATATAATATGGTCAGTGGGTTACAACGCCGAGCCGTTTATAATGCAATAAAAATAATTAACAGTGATTATCATTACCCTTGGACAATAAAATCATTATCAAGAGCGGTTGGTTTAAATGAACGGAAATTAAAAGAGGGATTTCGTGCTGTTGTTTTTCGCACTTTCCATCAATATCTGGAAAATGTCCGCATGACGACCGCAGAAGATTTATTGAAAAAAGGTATGAGTGTCATTGATGTTTCTACCGCAGTAGGTTACGCCAGTCCAAGCCATTTTTCTAAACGCTTCCGGCAACATTATTTGATCAATCCTAAAGCATGGCAGGCGAAATATGCCGTTGGTCACGCTTTATTAACAGAAAATATCGTGGTCGGAAAATAAATGAAAATCTCTGTTTTGCCATGTTGACTATTCAGTTGATTCTAAAAAAAGATGGCCATTTTGACATGGCCACTTCATGAATAGGGGTATCGCATGATTTATATGTTATGCCAGTATTATGTTATCTACCGATAAGCTATCCATGCTGACGCCAACCAGAGTGACTGAGTTTTGCCCGAAGGTAAACACCAGATCATTGTCCACCATAGAAGCATGATCCAGATAATTACTTTTATCACTGCTGCCTTCGGTACCCAAGAACACCAGTTTATCCGTCTTGTTGTAACCATAGATGATGTCTTGTCCAAAATCACCGCTGAACAGGAAGGTATTGTTATTACCCTGACTTTTCAGAACATCATTACCTTCACCACCGACGAAGACATTATTGTTGCCGAAACCGATCAACGTATCATCGCCATCCAGACCGAACAACCAGCTACCGGAGGTTTTAGAAGTCAGAGTATCATTCCCATCGTTGCCTGTGACTGAATTGGCGTATTTCGTCAATCCATTGCTAGAATACAAACCCTCGGCTCTGACTTGAGAATCCACCTGTTTAGTCAGAAACAGCCAGGTACTTTCCTTACTTCTTATAGCCGAGATATCCGTAGCAATGGTAATGCCGCCTTGTGCATCACGCATATACAATGTACCTGCCTGGTCATAGGCTATTTCTGCATTTTTTAGTGACTTCTGTAAGTCAAAGGTATTATGGCCTTTCCCGCCGGCAATAATGTTAAATCCGCCATCATCACGGAAGATATCATTGCCGTCGCGCCCTTCCAGATAATCGTTTCCTTTACCACCTTTAATTAGGTCGTTGCCGTCGGTACCGATAATAAAAGTACTACCAGTGTGTTTCTCAGCATTCCGGTTCAAATCCTGCACCCAAGTATTTTCACGGGTGACGTTGGAAAGATTACTGACAACAATAGTAGAGTCTCTATGAGTCAGATCGTAGAACGTTGACTCCATAATACGTTGCATGCCGCTCTGGTAAAATGGCGTCACATGCGAAACCCAGGTTGACGCATTAGCAATGGAGAAGGGCAACACATTCCACCAGTTTGATGCATAGTGATCGTTAAAATTAACAATATTATTTGTCGCAGAGTCCCTTGGTGTATCGTGAACTCCCGCGGATGATGAATCAATGCTAGTGCCGTTTAATACGCGGAATACGGGATCATTCTCGTATCCCACGTTCAGCACTTTGTTACCTTTCTCATACTGTGATGGCGAAGCGAAAGTGATATAGTTCGACTGGGAGTAAAATCCCCCCCATTTCGTATCGCTAGACTCCGCCATACTATTCACAGCTAACCCACCCAAACTATGGCCGCTGACCACAACGTCATTGCCCGTCAAACCGTGAGCTTTGGCATAATTGGCTACATGATCCAGCAGCCGGCCGAAAGCGTTTGGCGCGTAGTCATTCGAATAGTCTTTCTTACCTAACGCTACTAGCACATTATTCATAATGTCGCCAAATGTATCGGTAATAATTGACTCTCGAGGACCACTCGTACCGCGAAACGCAATGCCGATAGAAATCAAATTACCATCAGCATCATATTTTCCCATTACCTCTGCCTGAGCAGTGGAATGACTTGATTTTTCGCCGAAAAAAGTACCGCGGGCATCAGTTTTTCCCTGATAACCTAACTCATCAGCACTGATAGTAAACCATCCTGAGTCATTGAGTTTATCTTGTGCCTGTTTTTCTGCGTCCGGATTCCAAGGCAATTTAGGTGTGATGCCCTGCGATGTCGTGCTACCGAGAATTGCAGTCAACAACGTTAATGGCATCCCTAAACCAAAACCATAGTTGTAATACCCCTCGGCAAATCCGCTGCCCAGATTATGATAAGCATACCCGGCGATAGTTTTTGCGTCGGAAAATAACTCTTTGGAAGTAGTGTCATCAAAGTCTTTGTACTGAAAAACACCCATGATGCATATCCTTATTAAGTTAATATAAAGTTAAAAAAGTGTTCTAAAAATATTAACCAGCTAGGTAAGTATAGATTGATGGAGATAATTTAAAGAGTAATTATCTAAAAATTTATAAATTAGTGAGCCATCATGAAAATTTAATATTTTTACAAATTTAACATTGAAAAAATTAAGTTTATATGCTAAAGGATCTCACGGGTGAGAATAAACACATTGATATATTTATTATCATCGTTGATAGTTTTATAAGGTTACTAAATTGATGGGTAACTATATTACATGATTACATGATTACATGATTACATGACATGATAAAGAGAGATTGATTTTATTTAATATTCTTGAAAAATATAGATATGTGAATTTTGGTAGAAAGTTTTTATCGCTGATTCACTTAATTGATTAAAGAAAGATAATTAAAACCATTATTCCCTATAAATAATTTCAATATGATTTTTTTAATAGGAAATTCATAAAAACAATGTATTGATTTTTCATTTAACAATAAAATTCAAAATAAGAGGTAGATTCACATAATAAGTGCAACATCGTTAATCTGGAAGTAAACATGTTCGTATTCCCTTAAATAATTCATTCGGTGTTTTCCCACCCCGTGTTTTTCGGGGGCGATTATTTAATCGGTTTACCACAAAATTTATTTCCTGATCAGAGATTTCATTAAAATCGGTTTCCTTTGGAAAGTATTGTCTGATTAACCCATTGATATTCTCATTG
>NZ_CAWNXG010000043.1:0-39200 GCF_963878145.1 Photorhabdus sp. S10-54
AATTTCGAGACAAAGTGTTCAAATTTTTCACTACAACGCTACCTGATATAGCGGACTCGCTGACGTCCAGAATTAACGACCATTTTCAGGTGCTAAAAACTGCATTTTGAAGTTTATTGGGTATATATGGATCTTTATTGGGAGAAGGAATGGGATTTACTTCCCAACGAAATGGTAGTATATACAATAATATTATCCCTTTCGAAGAATTACAAAATGTCCCTAATTCAAGCAGTGGTTCAAATAAAGATTTTGGGTTTCATGTAGAAGATGCCTTTCATCCAGCAAGAGCTGAATTCTTGGGACTTGTCTGTATGCGAAATGAAGAAAGAGCACCAACAACAATTTCTTGTATTGACGGTATTGAACTTACTGACAAGGAAAAAGAACTGCTTTTAACGTGGATGTAGTGATTTTAGGATGTACTCACTTTCCTAATATTAAAGATGAATTAAAGTATATTTTTAAAAATGTTAAGGAATGGGTGGATCCTGCCTATGATGCCGTTAACTCCCTTTATCAAGCGATTAACCAAATTAACTCTCAAAAGGGAATTCAGAAATTTTTATTCTTAACAGAACAAAGTAAGGCCGATAACTTTACTTATCCATATTCTTATAGTGGTTTTTTATAAAGATCTTCTAGGATAATTAATTCGTGATAAATCAAAATATTGAAAATTATAAATGGATAGTGTTATTTATAGCTACGATAACGCAGGCATGTGCGTGTTTTTTTGTTCAAGGGATAGGTTCTATCGCTCCACTATTGCAACAACAGATGTCGTTATCTGCATTCCAAATTGGGTTACTAGTATCGTCTGCTCAACTTGCACCATTAGTTGGTTTACTAATAGCTGGAGAATTACTTGATAGGTTTAATGAAAAGTACGTGGTAAGTATAGGTGTTTTTTTAGTTGGAATGACTCTATGTTTTACCCTATTTTTTGATAACTATTATGCGATTCTCATACTCTTATTTATTCTTGGGATTGGGTATAGCTCTGCGCAACCAGGTGGGGCCAAGTCTGTTTCTAATTGGTTTTCAAAAAGTCAGTTAGGTTTTGCTATGGGGATTAGACAAGCAGGATTACCTCTAGGAGGGGCTTTAGCAAGTTTAATCTTACCATTTTTGGCAATACGTTTTAATTGGCATTTCGCTTTCTTTGCCAGTGGATGCATTGCTATTTTTGGGGCTACACTTTTTTTTATATTTTATAAAGATAAAGATCCTAGAGCAAAGCAAATACGGCACATTAATATTATATCGACTATCCGAAATAAAATGTTAATGGTTAAAGAACCTGCTATGTTTAATATTATGTTGTCTGGGGCTTGTTTAACAGCCATTCAATATAGTGTGGTTATTTATCTAATTTCTTATTTTTATGAAGAGCTAAAAATTTCTCCATCTATAGGTGCAACTTTATTATTCTCAGCTCTTGTCTCTGGGGTTGTAGGAAGAATAGCCTTAGCTGCCTGGAGTGACAGAACAAAAACAAATAGATATTTTCAAGTATTATGTTGCTTATTTTTCTCTTTAATTGGAATCACTATTTTATTTTTTATTAAAACTGATAGTTATTATTTTTTATTCCCATTAATGATCTTACTTGGTTTCTTTGGAGTAGGTTGGTATGGCCCTTGGGTAGCTTATATAGCAGACACAGCCCCTAAGGATAGGATGGGATTTGCTTTAGGTTTGGCTATGACTGCTAATCAAGTATCTGTGATTGTTATTGCGCCATTAGTAGGGATATTAAGAGATATTACAGGTAGTTATAACTTAAGTTGGATATTACTGATACTTTTTACTTTCTTTGCTTTACTAAGTACTTACTTTAGAAATAAAAAGGTATTAGCAAGCTAATGTAGGGTATGATTATTGTACCTTTACTGCTTATCATCAATGGTTGTATAAAAAGCACTTTAGGGTGCTTTTTATCCTTCATAATTACCAAACTAATCATTTGTAATAGCGTATCTTTCAATTGTGTGGTATCTATATCATCCTCATCACTTGGCATAAAATAAATATTTTCTGTAAGTATATACCCTATGGATTTCAAGATGGATCGCGACGGCAAGGGAGCGAATCCCCGGGAGCATAGATAACTATGTGACCGGGGTGAGTGAGTGCAGCCAACAAAGAGGCAACTTGAAAGATGACGGGTATATAAGTATTTGAATTTTTTAGATGATATAATTGAAGAATATGAATGTTTCTTCTATTGAGAAAAGGAAATTTGGCTGTATTATTAGTCAGTGCGGTTGATTTTTGTTCGTGTGAAATGCCCGTCATTATTATGTTTCTTCATTGCGCAATAAATTTTTTAATATAATAATTACGCTGGCTTTATTGCTTTTTAGAGTCAACGGCAAAGCGAAAAATAGGCGAGATAATTATTGAAGAAATTAGTAATATTGTAAATCCAGCAATGATTTCTTCAACGCCAACATCTAAATAAATAGTATAAAAAAGAATGATCATAGTAATAAAGACATAAATCCCTGATTGCATACCCAAAGTATAAAGAGAGTTTTTTGAATATAATCCCAAATAAGAGAAAAAAATAGGTTGCATAATGCTATTAGCTAAAAATACCATAATTGTGAATAGCAAATAGAGTATGCCAGAATTTGTTATAATGCTAAGTAAGCAGAATCCGAGAGAGAATAATTGCATGATATTACCTATCATGATTATTTTGGTTAAAAGTGCAGATTTAATGATTTTCATGATCCCAATTGCACAGGGGAACCATATAATCAGTAATATGATATACATTTGAATTATATCAATATGTTCAAAATATTTTGTTCGCATTGCTGGCATAATCATTAAGGATAGGAAAAAGCAAACATTGATGATAACTAAACTGGAAAAGGCAAAGAAAACAACTAATTTATTGGTTGTTTCTACAGGATATTTAATATTGTGTTTTTGTTTTTTTAAGTTATTGCTTTTTAAATTGTTATTTTTTAAATTATGGCTTTTAAAGTCAGTGAAATAAATAATTGAAGCAATAGAGTAAATAAAAGCAGAAAAAAAGTCTGCTGATGTACGGGAATTTAAACCTAAAAGAGAGAAAATAACAGGAATTAAAAATGGTAGACTTAATAACGCCAAGCTTAAAATAGAAAAATTACTATTCGTTTTCTTTTCATTTCCTGTAGTTATAAGAATATTTCTTCCCATTATGACAATAAATCCACTTATTACTCCCCATAATATTCTATGCAGAGCATCCAGCCAAACTGGAATAAGTATTATTTCTTTTGCAAAGAGAATGCAGTTTATCGTTGCTATTAATAAGAAGAAGCCAAAAATATGTTTTTCAAACAAAGCAATATTCATTTTTCGAATAAAAAAAGATATGGTCATACATCCCAGAGATAACCCCAATAAATAGGAAAAAACAGGAATATAAGCGTTTAAAATCATGCCTCCGTTTTTAAGCACGGTATCTACCCAAATCATTAGACCCGATGAGCCGGTAATATTTGCGGCACTTAATAGTATACTCAGCACAACAGCTCTATTGTTAAACATGGTGAGGGTTTTCCTTTATTTAGTGCTTATTTGTGCCATTCTATTAATCTCATTATGCTATTGTTGATCTTGAAGAAAAGGATATATACCCGTCATCTTTCAAGCTGCCTCTTTGTTGGCTGCACTCACTCACCCCGGTCACATAGTTATCTATGCTCCCGGGGATTCATTCCCTTGCCGTCGCGATGCAACTTGAAATCCATAGGGTATAGTCATTTTTCATATTAATATCAATATTATCAACTAAAGTTGTTTAAAAAAGTGATTTTAACACTGAATTATTATTGATTAAATAACTTGATTTAAGACGACGTCACTTCTGTTACTTTATCTTGGTTGTTATAGAAAACGATGCTGTTGATGATTATTTGTTACCGTTTTAGGATACTGTTTACATGACAGAGTCAACTTGATAGTGGCAATATTTGATTTGACGCGACGACTTAGCTGGTAAGGTAATTATCCCTGATTTGGGAAGGGTTGAGTTTTCTGCTGTTGCCAGCGAGGATAACTAATAATTCCTTTAAAAAGAGATAAATAGGTTATGGCAAAGATAGGTATTTTTGTTGGTACTGTTTATGGTAACGCGCTCGCTGTTGCAGAAGAAGCACAGCAGATCTTTGAACAACAAGGTCACGATGTAGAAGTCTTTGAAGAGGGGGAGCTGGAACAGTGGCAATCCTATCTCGATCAAATGGTTTTAGTTATCACTTCAACGACTGGACAAGGGGATTTGCCCGATAATATTCAACCTCTTTATTATGCCTTGCGAGATGAACTGGGTTATCAGCCAGAATTACGCTATGGTGTGATCGCCTTGGGTGATAGCAGTTACGAGAATTTTTGTGGTGGTGGCCGCACTTTTGATGAATTACTACAAGAACAAGGATCAATAAGAATCGGTGAAGTTTTGATGGTGGATGCAGTGGAAGAAGCTGAACCGGAAGTTTTTGCTCAGCCTTGGATCAGGCAATGGGGAGAATTAATTGAATAATTACAATACACCGCTTATATCGAATAGGATATAGGCGGTGTAATTAATAGAACCGTTTTATTTGCGGGTTAATTTTTCCAGATCGGCTTCAATCTCGGCAATCTTGTTGGCAACAACGTGTTCAAGATGACGCAGGTCATCAAGGATTTTGTGTTTCAAATCGATTTCTACTTGGTCACGTTTGCAAATCTGATCCAACTCTTCAATCACATAACGCAGGTTGGTATTGATTTCGTTGATCTCTTTGTATCCTTGCTCTGCATTGTTTGCAGTCACAGTCTTGCGCTGACGCGGATATTTGAATTTCACGCTTTTAGCAAAGAATTCACCTTTATCTTTACGAAAATAGATTTTCAGAATATCGTTGTTAGCTTCTTGACGCAGACTATAGCGGTCAATTTCTTCGGGATATGTGATCCCCAGACTCTTTAAGTTATCGTACATGGCACCACCTTAAGGGTATTTTTCCCAGTAGGTTATTCTATGCGTCATTTTGAATCCGGATCGTCTCCGAATACCTTACGGACTCTGTGTACGTTTCGGAGCGTGCATGTTGTCCGTATTCAAACTGCCTATATTAATAACACTAACTGAGGTTGGTAATGATGATAAAAAGCAAAAAAATAGCGGACTTATTTATTATCCGCTATTTTAAAGTTTAATCTATCGATCTGAGGAGTTCATTAATGCCCACTTTTCCTCGTGTTTTGGCATCCACTTTTTTGACAATGACAGCACAATACAGGCTGTAACTACCATCTTTTGATGGGAGGTTGCCAGAGACAACAACAGAACCCGCAGGGACACGACCATAATGAATTTCTCCTGTTTCACGATCATAGATTTTGGTGCTTTGACCAATATAGACCCCCATTGAAATCACTGAGCCCTCTTCGACAATCACACCTTCTACAATTTCAGAACGGGCGCCAATAAAGCAGTTGTCTTCAATGATGGTTGGGGTCGCTTGTAATGGTTCCAATACACCACCGATACCGACACCGCCGGATAAATGGACATTTTTACCAATTTGGGCACAGGAGCCGACTGTTGTCCAGGTATCTACCATTGTTCCCTCATCGACATAAGCGCCGATGTTGACATAGGAAGGCATCAGTACGCAGTTACGGGCAATAAAGGCCCCTTGACGTGCTGCCGCAGGAGGCACTACACGAAAGCCCTCTTTTTCAAATCTTGCCTGATCATAGTTAGAGAATTTCATCGGAACTTTATCGAAATAACGGCTTTCTGTGCCATCAATGATCTGATTTTCATTAATACGGAAAGAGAGCAGTACAGCCATTTTTAGCCATTGATGAGTGACCCACTGACCGTCAATTTTCTCTGCAACGCGCAGTTTTCCACTATCCAGCAGGTTGATGACTTGAGTAACTGCATCACGTGTTTCATGGTTGACGGTTGCTGGAGTAAGCGTTGCACGGTTTTCAAAAGCATTTTCGATAATGGATTGTAATTGCTGCATTGCATCGGGTTCCTTGGTTATCGTCCGAATCATGGGCTTATATTGAGTTATATTTTATCCTTTGGATTTAGGGTTGCTGTCAACCTTTCTGACAATTCTTCTCTGACTTTTTTATTTAATGCCTTGTGGTCTTTATCTGCCAGCACAAAAAAATCTTCGACACGTTCACCGATGGTGGTGATGTGTGCACCATGCAGTGAAACCTCCATTTCGGCGAAAATATTACCGACCCTTGCCAGCAATCCCGGTTGATCCAGGGCAAATAGTTCCATATAGGTTCGTCGTTCGTTATGGGTAGGTAAGAAGGTTACTTTTGTTGGTACGTTGAAGTGACGCAGTTTGGTTGGCAATTTTCGTGTTTTCGGTGTTTTGGTATGGGGAGCCAGAACAACTTGTAAAAGTGCGTTACGTATTATTTCATGGCGATCCGATGCTAAAGGATGACCATTGGGTTCCAGTACCACGAAAGTGTCCATTGTCATACCATCACGATTGGTAAAGATCTGAGCATTATGAACGCTCAGGTTACGTCTATCCAGTTCGCCGACAACCGCCGCAAACAGGGAAGGACGATCTACGCTCCAGATAAAAATTTCTGTACCGCCACGGGTTGGCTTGGTACTTATCAGTATTAGTGACTCTTGAGAATCATGTTGCACTAAATGACGGGCGTGCCAGGCAAGTTGTTTTGGCGTATGGCGAAGAAAATAATCTGCATGACAACGACTCCAAAGCTGATGAAGTTTCTGTTCGTTAATATTATCCTGGCGCAACAGAGCAAGTGCCTGGAAACGGTTATGACGGATGCGTTCCCGAAAATCTGGCGTATTTCCCTGGCGCAATTGATTCTCTGTAGAGAAATAGAGTTCCCGTAACAAGCTCTGCTTCCAACTATTCCATAGGTTGACATTGGTGGCGCAGATATCAGCGACTGTCAGGCATATCAGGTAGCGTAACCGGGTTTCATTGAGGATTTGATGGGTAAATTGCTTGATGATTTCTGGGTCCTGAATATCTCGCCTTTGAGCTGTGACTGACATTAACAGATGATGACGAACCAGCCAGGCTACCAAATCAGCTTCTCGTGAGTTAAGCCCATGTTGCAGTGAAAACGCTAGCGCATCGTCAGCGCCAAGTTCAGAATGGTCGCCGGTACGCCCTTTGGCGATATCATGAAATAGTGCAGCAAGATGTAGAAGCTCTGGTTGAGGCAGACGAGGGTATAGCTCAACACAGAGTGGATGGGCTGGACGATTATTCTCATCGGCAAAACTTTCCAGTTTTCTCAGTACGCGGATGGTATGTTCATCGACGGTATAGGCGTGAAACAGATCAAACTGCATCTGACCGACGATATTGCCCCAAAGCGGTGTGTAAGCGCCAAGGACACTGTGACGATGCATGGGCACAAATGCGCTTTCAACCGCCCTTGGGTGACGTAGGATATCCATAAAGATTTGGCGAGCTTCCGGTAATTCACACAATGGCTGAGACAGGTTGCGGCGTGCATAACGGAGGTGGCGTAACGTAGTAGAATAAATACCTTGAACTTCTTCATGTTCCGCCATGCGATAAAACATTCGCATAATAGCGGCGGGTTCTTTGATAAACAGGGTTTCATCGATGAGATCAATAAGTTGCCCCCGTAGTTGGAATTCACTATCCAACGAGCGGGACTTTTCATGGGTTTCCAATGCCAGAATGGCTTCATCAAACAGTTGCAGTAGCATATTGTTGAGTTCGCTAACGCGGCGTGTCATCCGGTAGAAATCTTTCATCATTCGTTCTACCGGTTGATTACGCTCTCCGTGATAGCCTAGTAATTGAGCAATACTGAACTGGCGATCAAATAATAGACGATTATCATAACGATTGACTATCAGATGAAGAGCAAAGCGGATACGCCAGAGGAAACTTTGGCATTCATTTAATTCATTACGTTCTTCTGCTGTCAGGAAACCAAAGTCGACCATTTCATCTATGGAGGTTGCACCAAAATGGCGGCGGGCAACCCACAGTAGGGTATGAATGTCTCGCAATCCTCCGGGGCTGCTTTTGATATCAGGTTCCAGGTTATAACTGGTGCTGTGATAGCGCTGATGGCGTTCGTGTTGTTCGACAATTTTGGCATCAAAGAATTCAGTGGAAGGCCAAAAACCATCACTGAAGGTATGTCGCTGTAATCGAAGAAAAATGGATGGATCGCCACAAATTAACCGTGATTCGATTAAATTCGTCGCAATAGTCAGATCTGATAACCCTTCCAGCAAACACTCTTCAAGTGTGCGGACACTGTGGCCGACTTCCAGTCGGATATCCCATAGTAAAGTGATAAATTGTCCGACATTCTGAGCTTGAGGCGGTGTGAGTGGTTGTTCACTGAGTATCAGCACGTCGATATCAGATAGCGGATGCAGTTCTCGCCGGCCATATCCGCCGACGGCAATCAATGAAAGTGATGAAATTTTATCAAATCCATAGGCATACCACAATTGTTGTAACAACTGGTCTATGTAATCACTGCGTGCAGAAATCAAGGCTTCTGCGGAAATACCCGCTTTAAATGCATGTTCCAGCCAAAGCTGAAATTCTTCGAGGTGCTGTTTCAACACAGGGTAGCGAAGATCTTCACTGGAAAAATCAGCGGGAGAAAGTGGCGGGATAGGGGCTTGAATTGTGGCGATATCTGCTGACATAAGTATAAACCTATGAGAAAGGCGAATCATAACGGCCAGATTACTGAGAAAGTAGGGGGCTAAACAAGGGATATTGCAGAGAAGAGACAGAAGCCTTGTATGATTTCAACAAGGCTTCGTAGTTTGCTATTTTAATTATTCATTTACCAAGACTGCGGAAAGGGTTGGCTCTTCTTCTTTACGCAATGTCATGATTTCGCAGCCGTTATCAGTAACAACGATGGTATGTTCATACTGAGCGGACAGGCTGCGGTCCTTCGTTTTGACTGTCCAGCCATCTTTCATGGTACGGATGCGATAGTCACCGGTGTTAACCATTGGTTCGATAGTGAAAGCCATACCTTTTTGCAGTACAACACCACCATCATCGGCGTCATAGTGCAGTACTTGTGGTTCCTCATGGAAACCTTCGCCGATGCCGTGACCGCAATATTCACGGACCACAGAAAAATCGTTGGCTTCAACAAATTGTTGGATAGCTCTACCAAGAGTGCGCAGGCGAATACCGGGTTTCACCATTTTCAAGGCTAGATAGAGGCTTTCCTGAGTGATGCGGCACAGGCGCTCACCCTGAATGGTTGGTTTACCAACTATGAACATTTTTGATGTATCACCGTGGAAGCCCTCTTTGATGACAGTCACATCGATATTAACAATATCGCCATCTTTCAAGGTTTTATCATCACTTGGGATACCATGACACACGACGTCATTAACAGAGATACAAACAGATTTTGGGAAACCGTGATAGCCAAGGCAGGCAGAGACAGCCTGTTGTTTATTGGTAATGTGATCGTGACAGATACGATCTAATTCACCTGTTGTTACACCGGGTTTGACGTAAGGTTCAATAATTTCCAACACTTCTGCCGCCAGTCGACCAGCGATGCGCATTTTTTCAATATCTTTAGAGGTTTTAATTGAGATTGCCATGAAACTTGTCCATTCAAAGCCAGCGAATCTGCTGGTTGTCTGTTTTTCAACAAGGAAAAAATTATTGAACTAATGGTATCAGCCTACAGAATATCTGCCAATAACAGTTGGCAGCCCTATTTCCCTCGTTACCTTTATTTACTCATCAAGAATACCGTTCGTAATCGGGCTTTTCTTTCCACATTGAGCTATCAGAGAATGGCAACAAAAGTTGGTGTCTTAGGCTTGTTTATGATATAAAGCGCACCGGCGTTCTGTGTATTTGCCACTGAGGCAAAACAGGGTGGCGTTAAACATACTCACTGTGTAAATAACACACACGGGTCGGCACATACACCGGGGTGCTCTCATGCAGAACATGCAGCTAAAGAGTCGGTGTTATGGGACTCGTGGAGGCATAACCCCAACTTAATATTTTACAGAGGTTTACAATGGCAACTGTTTCCATGCGCGATATGCTGCAAGCGGGCGTTCACTTCGGTCACCAGACTCGTTACTGGAACCCAAAAATGAAACCATTCATCTTTGGTGCTCGTAACAAAGTGCATATCATCAATCTGGAAAAAACTGTTCCAATGTTCAACGATGCGTTAGCTGAACTGAACAAAATTGCTTCACGCAAAGGCAAAATTCTGTTTGTTGGTACTAAGCGTGCTGCGAGCGAAGCGGTTAAAGAAGCAGCTCAGAACTGTGATCAATACTTCGTTAATCACCGTTGGTTAGGCGGTATGTTGACTAACTGGAAAACCGTTCGTCAATCCATCAAACGTTTGAAAGATTTAGAAGCACAGTCTCAGGACGGTACTTTTGACAAACTGACCAAGAAAGAAGCGTTAATTCGTTCTCGTGAACTTGGTAAGTTAGAAAATAGTCTGGGCGGTATCAAAGATATGGGCGGCTTACCTGATGCTCTGTTTGTTATCGATGCTGAACATGAACACATTGCTATCAAAGAAGCAAACAACCTGGGTATCCCAGTATTCGCTGTTGTTGATACTAACTCTGATCCAGATGGTGTTGATTTCATCATCCCTGGTAATGATGATGCAATCCGTGCAGTAAAACTGTATCTAGGTGCTGTTGCTACTGCTGTTCGTGAAGGTCGTTCTCAAGATCTGGCTGTTCAGGCAGAAGAAAGCTTTGTAGAAGCTGAATAATAAGGCAAGCTCATTATTGAGCCCTTATTAACCAGGTATTGAAATATATTGGTTAGGGGGGCCTGTTATGGCCCCCTTTTACGTATCTGATATAAGAACTATCCATGCGGAATACTCTCTTCCTGCGGGATACATCGAGGAATAAAACAAATGTCTGGAATTACCGCTGCTTTGGTAAAAGAACTGCGTGAGCGTACTGGCGCAGGTATGATGGAATGTAAAAAAGCGCTGGTTGAAGCTAATGGCGATATCGAATTAGCGATTGACAACATGCGTAAATCAGGTCAAGCGAAAGCGGCTAAGAAAGCTGGCCGTGTTGCTGCTGAAGGTATCATCCTGGCGGAAGTGGCTGCTGATAGCAAATTCGGCGCTCTGGTTGAGCTGAACTGTGAAACTGATTTTGTTGCCAAAGATGCAGGTTTCATCGCTTTCGGTAAAGAAGTTATGGCAACAGTATTGGCTGATAAAATCTCTGATATTGAAACTCTGAAAGCTAAGTTTGAAGAACAACGTACTGCACTGGTTGCTAAAATCGGTGAAAACATTAACATTCGTCGCGTTTCTGTATTAGAAGGTGAACAACTGGGTACTTACCTGCATGGTGCTCGTATCGGTGTTCTGGTTGCGGCTGAAGGCGCTGGCGCTAATGAAGAGCTGATTAAGCATGTTGCTATGCATATCGCTGCGAGCAAGCCAGAATATGTTAACCCAAGTGATGTACCAGCTGATGTTGTTGATCGTGAGCACCAAATCCAACTGGATATCGCAATGCAGTCTGGTAAGCCACGCGAAATCGCAGAGAAAATGGTTTCTGGCCGTATGAATAAATTCACCGGTGAGATTTCTCTGACAGGTCAGAATTTCGTGATGGATCCAAGCAAAACAGTTGGCGATCTGTTGAAAGAAAACACTGCTACAGTGACTAGCTTCATCCGTTATGAAGTGGGTGAAGGTATTGAGAAAGTTGAGGCTGATTTCGCAGCAGAAGTTGCTGCAATGAGTAAATAGTCTTAATTTTTACAAACAGGGCCGCCAAATGGCGGTTCTGTTTTATCTAATCTAAATCGCCTATCCCAGTAGGTGTTGAGTTTTTGCATCTGGTCAGAATGGCTCGGATGTATGTAAATCCCCAATATACTTTTCTGCTTAGGACAGAACATCATGGCAACCAATGCAAAACCCGTATACCAGCGTATCCTGCTTAAACTCAGTGGAGAAGCCCTGCAAGGTGCAGAAGGTTTTGGTATAGATGCCAGCGTGTTAGATCGCATGGCTCAGGAGGTCAAAGAACTGGTTGAGTTAGGCGTACAAGTCGGTGTCGTCATTGGCGGTGGTAATCTGTTTCGTGGTGCTGGCTTGGCAGAAGCAGGGATGAACCGTGTAGTCGGCGACCACATGGGCATGTTGGCAACAGTGATGAATGGTCTGGCAATGCGGGACGCATTACATCGCGCCTATGTGAACGCCCGTCTAATGTCTGCAATTCCTTTAAATGGCGTTTGCGATAACTATAGTTGGGCAGAAGCGATTAGTTTATTACGTCATGGCCGTGTTGTTATTTTCTCTGCGGGTACCGGCAATCCGTTCTTTACTACAGATTCGGCAGCGTGTTTGCGTGGTATTGAGATTGAAGCAGATGTTGTGCTAAAAGCAACTAAAGTAGATGGTGTTTACTCGGCTGATCCGGCTAAAGATTCGGAAGCGGTATTGTTCGATAAGCTCTCTTACCAGCAGGTATTAGAGCGTGAATTGAAAGTTATGGATTTGGCGGCATTCACGCTGGCTCGTGATCACAGCTTACCTATTCGCGTATTTAACATGAATAAGCCGGGAGCGTTGCGTCGTGTGGTAATGGGGGAAAATGAAGGCACCCTGATTTCTCACGAGTAATGTTCAAAGACACCAGAGATGTTTAGCGGTATGATGAGTCGCCTGATACGCCAAATTTAACAAACATGGTCATAATAGCTTATGGCTTTAAAACAACCAGTTCCCAAGGGTTTGTAACGTGATTAATGAAATCAAAAAAGACGCACAAGACCGTATGGAAAAGAGCGTCGAAGCACTTAAAAACCAAATCAGCAAGGTTCGTACTGGCCGGGCTTCTCCTAGTCTGCTGGATGGTATCACTGTTGAGTATTATGGTACACCAACGCCTTTGCGTCAGCTTGCTAACGTCGTCGCTGAGGATGCACGTACCCTAGCTATCACGGTATTTGATCGTACTATGACGCCGGCGATTGAAAAGGCAATCATGGCTTCTGATTTAGGGCTGAATCCATCTTCTGCGGGAACAACAATCCGTGTTCCTTTGCCACCATTGACAGAAGAGCGCCGTAAGGATCTGATTAAGGTGGTTCGTGGCGAAGCTGAGCAGGGGCGTGTCTCTGTGCGTAATATTCGTCGTGACGCTAACGACAAAATCAAAGCACTGCTGAAAGACAAAGAGATCAGTGAAGATGATGAGCGTCGTGCGCAGGATGATATTCAAAAGCTGACGGATAATTTCATCAAAAAAGTTGATGAAGCTTTAACGAAGAAAGAAGAAGAACTGATGGAGTTCTAATCTCTTTTATGAGATACATCAAGCGCTGCTATCGTGCGGCGCTATTTTTTATTCGGCATTTCTCTGAAGTCATGAGCGTTCATAGCCAGGCAAATCAGACAAGTATCAATACACATCAAATAAAACAATTCAGAGCATCAGTATGAAAAGGTTGACCATCCTTGGTTCCACAGGTTCCGTAGGCAAAAGTACACTTACTGTAGTTCGCAATAATCCTGATAAATTCAAAGTAACAGCGCTTGCCGCTGGAAAAAATATCCAGGTTATGGCTGAGCAATGTCTGGAGTTTCGGCCTCAATATGCTGCAATGGCGGATGAAGTTTCCGCAAAAGAGTTGCGTCAGCTGCTTATTGAACAAGGTTGTAAAACCGAGGTATTTTTCGGGGAACAGGCTGCGTGTGATTTGGCTGCTTTGAATGATGTTGATCAGGTTATGTCTGGGATTGTTGGTGTGGCTGGTTTATTGCCAACGCTGGCTGCCATCCGGGCGGGTAAACAGATTTTACTTGCTAATAAAGAGTCGCTGATCACCAGCGGTCGGTTTTTTATGGATGCTGTAGCGAAACATAATGCTCAATTATTACCCATTGATAGTGAGCATAATGCTATTTTTCAGAGCTTACCAGAGGTAATACAACGAAACCTTGGGCGCGGAGATCTAAAACAATATGGAATTGCTAATATCATTCTGACAGGATCTGGCGGGCCTTTTCGTCATACCCCTTTGGAGCAATTAGCTTTTGTAACACCGGACCAGGCTTGTGCTCATCCGAATTGGTCGATGGGGCGTAAGATTTCGGTAGATTCTGCGACAATGATGAATAAGGGCCTGGAATATATTGAGGCGTGTTGTCTGTTCAATGCATCTGCTGCGGAAATGGAAGTGGTAGTCCATCCTCAGTCAGTCATTCACTCTATGGTCCGTTATCAGGATGGTAGCGTTATTGCTCAATTAGGAACACCGGATATGTGTACACCAATTGCCTATGCAATGGCATACCCAAATCGTATTGCTTCTGGTGTTGAACCTCTTGATTTTTATTCTTTAGGTACACTGACGTTCTCGAAACCGGATTATGAACGGTATCCATGTTTGAAACTGGCTATTGAAGCTTGCCACGCAGGTCAGGCTGCAACGACGGCGTTGAATGCAGCGAATGAAGAAATCGTTAAGATTTTTTTACAAAATGGAATCTCTTTCACAGATATTGCAATTATAAACCGGCAGGTTGTAGAAAAACTAAATTTGCCGGAACCTCAGAGCATTGAGGAAGTCTTACAGATTGATAATCTCGCAAGAGATTTAGCTATAAAGACTATTCGTTCATTTATCAGATAGTCTTTGATTGGCAAATGGGTATTTGTCCGCATTTTTACCTGATGGTATAGTTTGCGTATAACTGTTGGTTGATATAATTAACGGTTCAGATTTTGGAAGTTCTCTTCCAGATAATTAGGCTTTTACCCAAGCTGTGGATACCAGACACGGCTTTTTTATGTTTGGATGCCTGAACTTGTAAGAGAATTACCCTGACCAGCAAAGGATTAATTGAGTGATATTATCCAGCGATCATCATCAGAACGATTTATTGTCATTATTACCTAAGCATGTTGCTATTATTATGGATGGTAACGGCCGTTGGGCAAAGAAACGAGGGAAATTAAGAGCCTTTGGTCATCGTGCAGGGATTAAAGCGGTACGTAGTGCGGTGAGTTTCTCGGCTAAACATAAAATTGAGTCACTGACGTTGTATGCTTTCAGTAGTGAAAACTGGAATCGGCCGGAACAAGAAGTCAGCTCTTTAATGGAATTATTTATTTTTGCACTAGATAGCGAAATCAAAAGCTTACATAAGCATAATATTAGATTATCTGTTATTGGTGATATCAGCCGGTTCAGCGAGCGTTTACAGGATCGAATCCATCGCTCAGTTAAGTTGACCGCTAATAATACGGGTCTGCAACTTAATATTGCTGCAAATTATGGTGGTCGTTGGGATATTGTTCAAAGTGTTCAGAAAATTGCTCAGCAGATTAAGGATAATTCCCTTGAGCCACAGGATATTACTGAAGAATTAGTTAATAATTATATGAATCTAAGCCAGCAGCCTCAGGTTGATTTGGTCATCAGAACCGGAGGTGAACATCGTATCAGTAATTTTTTGTTATGGCAGATAGCTTATGCAGAATTCTATTTTACCGATATACTCTGGCCTGATTTTGATGAAAACGTTTTTGAAGGTGCAATTAATGCCTTTGCCAAAAGAGAACGCCGGTTTGGCGGAACAATACCAGACGATGCCGATGTGGGATCATAGGAGGAACTCTTGCTGAAGTACCGCCTTATAACGGCTGTGATATTAATCCCTCTTGTGATTGCCGCTCTATTTTTGCTGCCACCAGTAGCGTTTGGGCTGGTGATTATTGCTGTTTCAGCCCTTGCTGCATGGGAATGGGGGCAATTCGCTGGCTTATTTAACCAAAAGAAACGGGCTATTTTGGCAGTTCTGTTTGCTATTGGTTTATTGGCCTTACAATATACTCTGCCAGATTTCACTGATTTGATTGGACAACCACAAATCACTTTTATCCTATGGGGGGGAATGATTTGGTGGATTGTCGCGACGCTTCTGGTTGTTACCTATCCTTCTTCCGCTGTAATTTGGAAGAGTTCCATTTTATTGCGCCTTTTGTTTGGTGTCCTGACATTAGTGCCGTTTTACTGTGGAATGATGGTGTTACGGACTCAGGGATATGATGATAATTCATATTATGGTGCATGGTGGTTATTGTATGTCATGTTGCTAGTGTGGGGAGCGGATTCCGGTGCTTATCTCTTCGGACGTACTTTAGGTAAACGTAAAATGGCACCGAAAGTTTCTCCAGGAAAAACGCTGGAAGGATTAATGGGGGGGTTAATGACAGCGGCCATTATTTCATGGTTGTTTGGGAAATATGCTCCAGTACCTGCAATGCCTGAAAAACTCATGTTGTGTTCTGCTATTGTTGTTATCGCTTCTGTATTTGGTGATTTGACTGAGAGTATGTTCAAACGTGAATCGGGTATTAAGGATAGCAGCCAGCTAATTCCGGGACATGGCGGTGTTATGGATCGTATTGATAGCCTGACGGCTGCGATCCCTGTTTTTACTGGCCTAATGTTGCTGGTATTTTGATCTCTATGTTTGACGGTGTTTGAAGAATATGATGGGAATTCTCTGGAATCTGGCGGCTTTTATTATTGCGCTAGGGATATTGATCACTGTGCATGAGTTTGGCCATTTTTGGGTGGCCAGAAAGTGTGGTATTCACGTTGAACGTTTCTCCATTGGTTTTGGTAAAGCTCTATGGCGGCGTACAGATCGTCAAGGAACTGAATATGTTATAGCCCTTATTCCACTGGGGGGATATGTGAAAATGCTTGATGAGCGTGTTTCACCTGTTTCTCCTGAACACCGTCATATGGCATTCAATAATAAAACACTTGGTCAGCGTGCTGCGGTAGTCAGTGCTGGGCCAATTGCTAACTTTTTATTGGCGGCTGTGGTTTATTGGTTGGTGTTTATTATTGGTGTGCCGGCAATACGTCCTGTTGTTGCGGATATCAAACCAGATTCTATCGCTGCGCAAGCAAATATTTCATCGGGAATGGAACTAAAATCCGTAGATGGTATCGAAACGCCTGATTGGAATTCAGTTCGTTTTGCTCTGATAGGTAAGATAGGTGACGATAATATGACTGTTCAGGTTATCTCTCCAGGCTCATCATATCCGGTGGAGAAAACTCTGGATTTGCAGCAATGGAGCTTTGATCCGGATAAGCATGATCCTGTATTGTCACTAGGGATTATGCCTGTCGGTCCTCGTTTGGATTCTCTGGTGGAAAAAGTTATCCTTGGCTCCGCAGCAGAAAAAGCGGGTTTGCAAAAGGGGGATAGGATAGTTAAAGTCGGTGACCAGGAAATAGATACTTGGCATACTTTTACATCCTTTGTCAGCAATAATCCGAATGTCCCGCTGGAACTTTCCGTGGATCGGGCTGGTCATATTATTTCTCTCTCTATGACGCCGGAAGCAAGACAACAGTCTGGTGGCAGGAAAGTTGGTTTTGCCGGTGTGGAACTGCGAGTTGTGCCATTAGCCGATGAATATAGAATCGTTCAGCAATACGGGCCTTTCTCTGCCATGTATCAGGCAGGAGATAAGACTTGGCAACTGATGCGATTAACTGTCAGTATGATTGGTAAGCTGATCGTTGGTGATGTGAAAATTAACAACCTGAGTGGGCCTATCTCTATCGCTAAAGGGGCGGGGGTGTCGGCTGATTCCGGCTTGGTGTATTATTTGATGTTTTTGGCGCTAATAAGTGTCAATCTTGGGGTTATTAATCTGATCCCATTACCTGTGTTAGATGGTGGACACTTGCTCTTCTTGTTTATCGAAAAGATAAAAGGTGGGCCAGTTTCCGAGCGTGTACAAGACTTCAGCTATCGCATCGGTGCCATAGTACTGGTGTTATTGATGGGGCTTGCACTTTTCAATGATTTCTCCCGTTTTTAAAGCGGAAGACTAGTTAGGAAGACGCATTACAACGATGGCGATGAAAAAGTTACTCATAGCGTCGCTGCTGTTTGGCAGCGCCACTGCATACGGCGCAGACGGATTCGTAGTTCAGGATATTCACTTTGAAGGTCTTCAACGCGTCGCCGTAGGTGCAGCATTACTGAATATGCCAGTTCGCGTAGGTGATACGGTCAGCGATGAAGATATCGGTCATACCATTCATGCACTATTTGCTACTGGTAACTTTGAAGACGTTCGTGTCCTGCGTGATGGCAATACACTTATTGTTCAGGTAAAAGAACGGCCGACTATTGCCAGCATCACTTTCTCTGGCAATAAATCGGTGAAAGATGACATGTTGATACAAAACCTTGAGGCATCTCATGTTCGGATCGGAGAAGCCCTTGACCGTACGATGTTGTCCAATATCGAAAGAGGGTTGGAGGATTTCTATTATAGTGTGGGTAAATACAACGCCAGTGTAAAAGCGGTTGTTACGCCACTTCCACGTAACCGTGTCGATTTGAAACTGGTTTTCGCTGAAGGTGTTTCGGCAAAAATCCAGCAAATTAACATTGTTGGTAATAAATCATTTTCTTCTGATGAGTTATTGAATCGTTTCCAACTTAGAGATGATGTACCGTGGTGGAATCTGACTGCCGATCAGAAATATCAGAAACAAAAATTGACTGGTGACCTTGAAACATTGCGCAGTTTTTACCTTGATCGCGGTTATGCCCGTTTTAACATTGATTCGACTCAGGTCAGTTTGACGCCAGATAAAAAAGGTATTTATGTCACGATAAATATAACTGAAGGTGATCAATACAAAATATCAGGTATTGACCTGAACGGTAATATGGCGGGTTATCAGTCAGAAATTACTAAACTGGCTACCATTGAGCCTGGTTCTCTGTATAACGGGACTCAGGTGACTAAAATGGAAAATGACATCAAGAACTTGCTTGGTCGCTATGGTTATGCTTACCCACGAGTGATGACGCAACCTGAGATCAATGATCAGGACAAGACAGTAAAACTGCATGTCAATATTGATGCAGGTAACCGTTTCTATGTTCGTAAAATTCGTTTCTCTGGTAATGACACCACTAAAGATTCCGTTCTGCGTCGTGAAATGCGTCAGATGGAAAGGGCATGGTTAGGAAGTGATCTGGTTGAACTGGGTAAAGAGCGTCTTAACCGTTTGGGTTATTTCGAAACGGTAGATGTTGAAACTCAGCGTGTACCAAGCAGCCCTGATCAGGTAGATATTGTTTATAAAGTTAAAGAGCGTAATACCGGCTCTTTGAACTTTGGTGTTGGTTTTGGTACAGAAAGTGGTGTCAGTTTCCAGATCGGTGCTCAGCAGGATAACTGGTTGGGTACAGGTAATTCTGTGGGGATTAATGCCAGTAAGAACGATTATTCAACTTATGCTGAGCTCTCCTTCACTGATCCATACTTCACAGTTAATGGTGTGAGTCTTGGTGGCCGGGTATTCTACAACGATTTCAGGGCCGATGATGCTGAATTATCCAGTTATACTAACCAAAGTTACGGTATAGATGGTTTCCTCGGTTTCCCGGTTAATGAAAATAACTCTCTGCGTTTTGGATTAAATTATGTTCATAACTCGCTGTCTAATATGCTTCCTCAGGCAGCAATGTGGCGCTATCTGAATTCCATGGGAGAGAAACCAGATTATAAAAGTAAAGCTGAGTTCAAAGCGGACGACTTCGCTTTGAATGTAGGTTGGACATATAACAACCTTGATCGTGGCTTCTTCCCAACATCTGGTGTGAAATCGACTCTGAATGGTAAAGTGACTATTCCTGGTTCGGATAACGAATTCTATAAAGTGACTTTTGATACCTCTGCGTATTATCCAATTAATGATGATCATACTTGGGTGATTTTGGGGCGTGGTCGTTTAGGTTATGGGGATGGATTAGGTGGTAAAGAGTTACCATTCTATGAAAACTTTTATGCAGGTGGTTCCAGTACGGTTCGTGGTTTCCGTTCTAACAATATTGGTCCTAAAGCTATTTACCTGTATAAGGACGGATTGCCTAAGAAAGAGAGTCCATCTCGTGATGCTGTAGGGGGTAACGCAATGGCGGTAGCCAGCCTTGAGTTGATTACGCCAACACCATTCCTTGATAGTAAGTATTCGAATTCTGTCCGAACTTCATTCTTTATTGATTCAGGTACGGTTTGGGATACCGATTGGAATGATTCTGCTGCGATGAAGAGCAAAGGTATACCTGATTACAGTAAACCAGGTAATATCCGTGTTTCGGCGGGTATTGCATTGCAATGGATGTCTCCTTTAGGTCCGCTGGTGTTCTCTTATGCTAAGCCGATTAAAGATTACGAAGGTGATAGATCAGAGCAATTCCAATTTAATATTGGCAAAACCTGGTGATAATGCATTTTTATCTTATTATTGATAGAGCAAGCTCTGAAATCGTAGGTTTCAGAGCATTAACTAAGTTTTTCCAATAGGTTACAGATAGCGTGGTTTAAGGAGTTTATAGTGAAAAAATGGTTGTGTGCAGCAAGTTTTGGTATTGCATTAGCTTTCTCTGCTGGTGCTCAGGCAGCAAACAAAATTGCCGTTGTAAATGTTGGTGAGATTTTCCAGCAGTTGCCAGCCCGCGAAGCTGTTGTGAAGCAGTTGGAAAATGAGTTTAAAAACCGCGCATCTGAATTGCAACGGATGGAATCTGATTTACAATCCAAGATCCAGAAATTACAGCGTGATGGCTCCACTATGAAATCCAGTGAGCGCACTAATCTGGAAAAAGAAGTGATGGCTAAGCGTGAAGAATTTGGCAAAAAAGCCCAAGCTTTTGAACAAGATCACCGTCGTCGCGAGATGGAAGAACGCAACAAAATTCTAAGTCGTATTCAGGATGCAATCAAAGTGGTTGCTGGCAAAGAAGGCTATGATGTCGTTATTGATGCGAACGCTGTTGCTTATTCAGTATCTGGCAAAAATATTACTGCAAGTGTATTGAAACAGGTTAAATAATAGATGTCTTCAATTCGATTGGCTGATTTAGCTCAGCAGTTGAATGCACAATTACATGGTGATGGCGATATTGTTATCACCAGTATTGCACCAATGCATTCGGCCAATAGCGAACAGATCACTTTTTTGTCTGACAGTCGTTACCGTGAGCGTTTAGGTGAATGTCAGGCTGCCGCTGTTGTTCTCCAGGCGTCAGATCTTCCTTATTGCAATATTCCGGCATTGGTCGTTGCCAATCCTTATCTGGCATATGCCTATATGGCTCAGATTATGGATACAACACCGGTTCCCGCACAGGATATTCACCCTTCTGCGGTGATTTCACCTCAGGCAACTTTGGGTAAAAACGTTGCTGTCGGAGCTAATGCGGTTATCGAATCTGGTGTTGTTCTTGGCGATAATGTTGTTATAGGTGCAGGCTGCTTTATTGGTAAAAATGTGCGTATTGGCGCGGGAACTCGTCTCTGGGCGAATGTCTCTGTTTATCATAATGTTGAAATGGGTGAACAGTGTTTGATTCAGTCAGGAACAGTGATCGGATCTGATGGTTTTGGCTATGCGAATGATCGTGGTAAATGGGTTAAAATCCCTCAATTAGGTTCAGTCATTATTGGTGACCGGGTTGAGATTGGCGCCTGTACAACTATCGATCGAGGCGCTTTGGATAATACCATTATTGGCAATGGAGTCATTATCGATAACCAGTGTCAGATTGCTCATAATGTTATCATTGGTGATAATACGGCGGTTGCTGGCGGTGTGATCATGGCCGGTAGTCTGAAAATTGGTTGTTACTGTATGATTGGTGGCGCCAGTGTCATTAATGGACATATGGAAATCTGTGATAAGGTAACAGTCACTGGGATGAGTATGGTGATGCGTCCTATCACTAAACCTGGTGTATACTCCTCTGGAATTCCGGCACAACCAAATAAAGTTTGGCGTAAGACGGCAGCTTTAGTCATGAATATCAATGAAATGAATAAACGTCTTAAGTCAATGGAGAGTAAGCTGGAAGACGAAAACGAGTAATTGCACTATATTTAATTGTACTATATTTAATTGCACTATATTTTTGGTTGTGTCTTATTTTTGCGGCCTGCCTGGGAACTCTGGATTTGGGGTTTAAGCGGGCCGTGTCGTTAATACAATTAGTCCTTTTGACAGGAAGAGTATTTAGATGAGTGATAATCATACTCTGCACATTGAAGAAATTTTAGATCTACTTCCACATCGTTATCCGTTTTTATTAGTGGATCGCGTGCTTGATTTTGAGGAAGGTAAATTCTTACGTGCAGTAAAAAACGTATCTTTTAACGAACCCTTCTTTCAGGGGCATTTTCCCGGCAAACCTATTTTCCCAGGCGTTCTGATCCTTGAAGCTATGGCGCAGGCTACCGGAATTCTGGCATTTAGGAGTGTGGGCAAGCTAGAGCCAAATGAGCTCTATTATTTTGCCGCTATCGATGGTGCCCGCTTTAAACGCCCGGTAGTGCCTGGGGATCAAATGATATTAGAAGTAGAATTTATTAAGGAGCGTCGAGGGGTTGCGCGTTGTAGAGGCGTAGCGAAAGTCGATGGAGAAATAGCTTGCGAAGCAGAAATGATGTGTGCTCGCCGTCGTGAGGTTTAGCCCATGATTGATGAAACCGCTTATATACATCCTAGCGCTATTGTAGAAGATGGTGCGGTTATTGGTGCCAATGTTCGTATTGGGCCGTTTTGTTGTATTGGTTCTCAGGTTGAAATTGGCGAAAGTACAGAGCTGAAGTCTCATGTTGTTGTCAATGGAATAACCAAAATCGGCCGTGATAACCAGATTTTTCAGTTTGCTTCTATTGGCGAAATGAATCAGGACCTGAAATATCACGGTGAACCAACCCGAGTTGAAATTGGTGATCGTAACCGTATCCGCGAAAGTGTCACCATTCATCGTGGCACTGTGCAGGGTGGCGGTGTAACGAAAATCGGTAATGATAATTTGTTGATGATTAATGCCCATATTGCTCATGACTGTATTGTCGGTGATCGTTGTGTCATTGCTAATAATGGTACTTTGGGGGGGCATGTTATCCTGGGTGATTATGTCATCATTGGTGGTATGAGTGCGATTCATCAGTTTTGTCAGATTGGCTCTCATGCTATGGTGGGCGGGTGTTCCGGCGTGGTACAGGATATTCCGCCATACGTTATTGCTCAGGGGAATCATGCAACACCTTTTGGCACTAATGTTGAAGGCCTGAAACGCCGTGGTTTTGATAAAGATTCATTGAATGCAATTAGAAATGCGTACAAGATTTTGTATCGTAACGGAAAAACGTTAGAAGAAGCACAACAAGAAATTGCTGAGCTGGCTGAAAATAATCAGCATGTAAAAATCTTCAGCGATTTTCTGGCAAATTCTACCCGTGGCATTGTCCGTTAAGTAGATGAAGGATACCCCTTTGGCTACCATTTCTTCTATTGATAGTCTGCGTCCGTTGACTATTGGATTAATCGCCGGAGAAACCTCCGGTGATATCCTTGGAGCAGGTTTAATTCGTGCATTAAAAGCTAAAGTACCTAATGCCCGTTTTGTTGGTGTGGCAGGCCCTCTTATGCAGGCTGAAGGTTGTGAAGCTTGGTATGAGATGGAAGAGCTAGCAGTAATGGGGGTTGTCGAAGTTCTCGAACGTTTGCCTCGTTTACTGAAAATACGTAAGGATCTGACAACCCGTTTCACGGAACTAAAACCTGATGTGTTTGTGGGCATTGATGCGCCGGATTTCAATATTACTCTAGAAGGTCGGTTAAAACAGCGGGGCATCCGCACCATTCATTATGTTAGTCCGTCGGTATGGGCTTGGCGGCAGAAACGTGTTTTCAAAATTGGTAAAGCCACAGATATGGTTCTGGCTTTCTTACCTTTTGAAAAAGCGTTTTACGATAAGTTTAATGTTCCGTGCCGGTTTATTGGACATACCATGGCGGATGCTATGCCATTGCAACCCAATAAAGTGACGGCACGTGAGCTATTAGGTATTCTGCCAGAGTCTATTTGCTTGGCTTTATTGCCGGGGAGTCGTCATTCTGAGGTTGAGATGCTGAGTGCGGATTTTCTTAAAACTGCTCAGTTATTGAAGCGAAACATACCTGATCTGCATGTATTTGTGCCGTTGGTGAATGCTAAACGGCGTGAACAATTTGAGCGCATTAAGCAAGAAGTTGCGCCAGAGCTGAATGTTCATCTTGTGGATGGCAAAGCGAGAGAAATCATGATCGCAAGTGATGCTGCACTTTTGGCCTCAGGTACTGCTGCTCTGGAATGTATGTTGGCAAAATGTCCAATGGTAGTTGGTTATCGGATGAAGCCATTGACTTTCTGGTTGGCAAAACGCCTGGTAAAAACGCCTTATGTTTCATTGCCTAACTTATTATCCGGTGAAGAGTTAGTTAAAGAATTATTGCAGGAAAAATGTCAGCCGCAAAAACTGGCAGATGAGTTGTTGCCGTTACTACAAGGCAGTGAAAAAGTTGAAGTATTGAAACAGACATTTTTACATTTGCATGAAAGCATTCGTTGTAATGCTGATGAACAGGCAGCACAAGCCGTGTTGGAATTGGCAGGAAAATGATGGAATTTATATATCCTCAGGCAAGTTTGATTGCTGGAGTTGATGAAGTTGGTCGAGGTCCATTAGTGGGGGCGGTTGTGACTGCGGCTGTTATTTTAGATCCATTACAGCCGATAGTTGGTTTGGCTGATTCTAAAAAACTTAGTGAAAAACGCCGCGAGGCACTGTATCTGGAGATCACAGAAAAAGCATTGTGCTGGAGCTTGGGGCGTGCAGAGCCGGCAGAAATTGATCAATTGAATATCCTGCATGCAACTATGCTTGCGATGCAAAGGGCTGTGGCTAATTTGCCTATTTCTCCTGAATATGTGCTGATTGATGGTAACCGTTGCCCTAAATTGCCTATGCCGGCACAAGCGGTGATAAAAGGCGATGGACTGGTTGCTGAAATCAGTGCCGCTTCTATTGTGGCGAAAGTTACCAGAGATCGGGAAATGGCTGAACTTGATCAACTGTTTCCCGAATATGGATTTGCTAAGCATAAAGGCTACCCGACGGCATTTCATTTAGAAAAGTTGGTTCGGTTGGGAGCGACAGAACATCATCGTAAAAGTTTTGCGCCGGTTAAGAGAGCAATTGGCCTTAAATAAACTTGTTGACTGAATATAGCTATTCTTCAAATTAATATCATCTGGATAAATATATGGCCGAACCCCGTTTTGTGCACTTACGTGTTCACAGCGACTATTCAATGATTGATGGCTTAGCCAAAACCAGCCCTTTAGTGAAAAAGGTTGCGCAATTAGGTATGCCGGCTTTTGCGATCACTGATTTTACTAATTTGTGTGGACTGGTAAGATTTTACGGCAGTGCTCATGGAGCAGGAATAAAACCGATTATTGGTGCTGATTTTTATGTAGAAAGTGAACTGCTTGGTGATGAGCACGCTAGCCTGACCATTCTTGCGCGCAATAATACGGGTTACCATAACCTGACATTGCTGATATCAGAGGCTTATCAGAAGGGATATGGTGCGATTGGTCCGACAATTAAACAGGAATGGCTGATAAACCATAAAGAAGGGCTAATTCTGCTCTCCGGTGGTCGTATGGGGGATGTGGGTAAATTCCTGTTACGTGGTAATCAGGCTATGGTGGACCAATGCCTTGAGTTTTATCAGGAACATTTTCCCGGCTGTTATTATTTGGAGCTGATTCGTACTGGCCGTGCAGATGAAGAAAGTTATCTTCATGCGGCGGTTGCATTGGCAACGGAAAAAAGCCTGCCTGTTGTTGCAACTAATGAGGTTTGTTTCATTGATAGCGAAGATTTCGATGCTCATGAGATTCGCGTAGCGATTCATGATGGCTATACCTTGGCTGACCCTAAACGTCCGAAAAATTACAGTCCTCAGCAATATCTGCGTAGTGAACAGGAAATGTGTGAGCTATTCGCTGATATTCCTGAAGCGCTGGAAAACAGTGTAGAAATTGCTAAGCGCTGTAATGTCACTATTCGCCTTGGTGAATATTTCCTGCCGCAATTCCCTACGGGAGAAATGAGTACTGAAGATTATCTGATAGATAGATCTAAACAAGGGTTGGAAGAACGTTTAGCATTTCTCTATCCGGATCCTAAAGTACGCGCAGAAAAACGTCCTGAATATGATGAGAGACTCGATATTGAACTTCGGGTTATCAACCAGATGGGATTCCCGGGCTACTTCCTGATCGTGATGGAATTCATTCAGTGGTCGAAAGACAACGGTGTTCCTGTTGGTCCAGGGCGTGGTTCGGGAGCAGGTTCTCTGGTGGCTTATGCCCTAAAAATAACCGATCTCGATCCTTTGGAATTTGATCTGCTATTTGAACGATTCCTTAACCCTGAACGTGTTTCCATGCCCGATTTTGACGTCGATTTTTGTATGGAAAAACGCGATCTAGTGATTGATCATGTGGCTGATATGTATGGTCGTAATGCCGTATCTCAGATCATTACATTCGGTACAATGGCAGCGAAAGCGGTAATTCGGGATGTTGGCCGTGTGCTAGGGCATCCATACGGATTTGTTGATAGGATTTCCAAATTGATACCGCTTGATCCCGGTATGACGTTGGAGAAAGCATTTGCCGCGGAGCCACAACTTCCTGAAATCTATGAAGCGGATGAGGAAGTTAAAGCACTGATAGATATGGCGCGTAAATTGGAAGGTGTCACTCGTAATGCAGGGAAACATGCGGGTGGGGTAGTTATCGCCCCAACTAAGATCACCGATTTTTCGCCCCTCTATTGTGACCCGGAAGGTTTGAACCCGGTTACTCAGTTTGATAAAAACGATGTGGAATATGCAGGGTTGGTGAAATTTGACTTCCTCGGACTGAGGACACTGACCATTATCAACTGGGCATTGGAGATGATCAACGCGCGTAGAGCGAAGAAAGGTCTAGAGCCGATTGATATTGCAGCGATTCCGCTGAACGATGCTAAAAGCTTTGATATGTTGCAACGCGCTGAAACAACAGCGGTATTTCAGCTTGAATCCCGTGGTATGAAGGATCTGATTAAACGTCTGCGTCCCGACTGCTTCGAAGATATGATCGCACTTGTCGCTTTATTCCGTCCAGGTCCCTTGCAATCAGGCATGGTGGATAATTTCATTGATCGCAAACATGGCCGGGAAGAGCTCTCATACCCAGATATACAGTGGCAGCACGAATCTTTACAGCCTGTGTTGGAGCCAACTTACGGCATCATCCTTTATCAAGAACAAGTGATGCAGATTGCTCAGGTGCTGGCGGGATATACTCTCGGTGGTGCAGATATGCTCCGACGGGCGATGGGTAAGAAAAAGCCGGAGGAGATGGCTAAGCAGCGTTCTGTCTTTGAAGAAGGTGCAAAGAAACTGGGTGTTAATGGCGAACTGGCAATGAAAATCTTTGACCTAGTAGAGAAGTTTGCCGGTTATGGATTTAACAAATCTCACTCTGCTGCGTATGCCTTGGTTTCTTACCAGACTTTATGGTTGAAAGCGCATTACCCGGCTGAATTCATGGCTGCGGTGATGACTGCTGATATGGATAATACAGAAAAAGTCGTTGGGTTGATTGATGAATGCTGGCGCATGGGGCTGAAAATCTTACCACCTGATATTAATAGTGGTTTGTATCATTTCCACGTTAATGATGATGGGGAGATCGTATATGGAATCGGCGCAATTAAAGGGGTAGGTGAAGGGCCGATTGAAGCGATCATCGAAGCTCGTCAGAAAGATGGTTATTTTAGAGAACTGTTTGATTTATGTGCCCGCGTTGACACCAAGAAGTTAAATCGCCGAGTGATGGAAAAACTGATCATGTCAGGGGCATTTGACCGTTTAGGGCCGCACCGTGCAGCACTGATGTCCTCGTTGGAAGATGCGCTAAAAGCGGCAGATCAACATGCTAAAGCAGAAGCTACTGGTCAGACTGATATGTTTGGTGTATTAGCTGAAGCGCCAGAAGAAGTGGAACGCTCTTATGCCAATATTTCTCAATGGCCGGAACAGATTGTTCTTGATGGTGAACGGGAAACACTGGGTCTCTATTTAACTGGGCATCCTATCACCCGTTATTTAAAAGAAATTGAGCGCTATACTAGTGGATTGAGGTTAAAAGATGTGAATCCAACCCCGCGCGGTCAAGTAACGACTGTGATAGGTTTGGTGTTAGCATCCAAAGTGATTATAACCAAACGAGGTAACCGGATTGGTATTTGTACTTTAGATGATCGTTCAGGACGTCTAGAAGTTATGTTATTTTCCGATGCCTTGGAGAAATATCGGCATTTGCTAGAACAAGACCGGATATTAATCGTTACAGGTCAGGTCAGCTTTGATGATTTCAATGGCGGTCTTAAAATGACAGCCCGTGAATTAATGGATATTAGTGAAGCGCGTGAAAAATATGCGCGTGGGCTTGCTATCTCGCTGTCAGACAGGCAAATTGATGATCAATTGTTGAGCCGTCTTCGTAGTGCATTGGAACCACATCGTTCGGGAACGATACCGGTTCATCTTTATTACCAGAGGGAAGACGCCCGCGCCCGTTTAAGATTTGGCGCGACGTGGAGGGTAACGCCAACGGATAACCTTCTGACAGATTTGCGAACTCTGCTGGGTAATGAGCAGGTAGAATTAGAATTTGACTAAAATTAGGAATGTTATGAGTCTGAATTTTCTTGAATTTGAACAGCCGATTGCCGAGCTGGAAGCGAAAATTGATTCGCTAACCGCAGTTAGCCGTCAAGGTGAAAAATTAGATATAAATCTGGATGAAGAAATACAACGTTTGCGGGAAAAAAGTCTGGAATTGACTCGCAAAATTTTTTCAGATTTAGGTGCCTGGCAAATTGCTCAGCTTGCTCGTCACCCACGTCGTCCTTATACGTTGGACTATGTTCAGCATATTTTTACTGATTTTGACGAGCTTGCTGGTGATCGTGCTTATGCTGATGACAAAGCAATTGTAGGTGGTCTGGCTCGTATTGATGGACGTCCAGTGATGGTGATTGGTCACCAAAAAGGCCGTGAAACCAAAGAAAAAATTCGCCGTAATTTCGGTATGCCAGCGCCAGAAGGTTATCGTAAGGCTTTGCGCCTGATGGAAATGGCCGAGCGTTTTAAACTGCCAATTATTACTTTCATTGATACTCCTGGTGCATATCCAGGGGTTGGTGCAGAAGAGCGTGGTCAATCTGAGGCGATAGCTCGCAACTTGCGTGAAATGTCCCGTCTGTCTGTGCCTGTTATTTGTACTGTGATTGGTGAAGGTGGCTCTGGTGGAGCACTGGCGATTGGTGTTGGTGATAAAGTGAATATGTTGCAATATAGTACTTATTCTGTTATCTCCCCAGAAGGTTGTGCCTCAATTTTGTGGAAAAGCGCGGAAAAAGCACCTTTGGCGGCAGAAGCAATGGGGATAACTGCACCTCGTTTGAAAGAACTGGAATTGATCGATTCTGTGATTTCAGAGCCATTAGGTGGCGCTCATCGTGACTATGAAGCAATATCCACGTCGTTGAAAGCTCAGTTGTTGATTGACCTGGCAGAGCTTGATCATTTGACATCTGAAGAGTTAATCAATCGCCGATATCAGCGTTTGATGCAATATGGTTATTGTTGATATCTGAACTCATTGTTTGAATGGAGGGATGGAAATGATTGTAACTGATAAATTTCAGCTACTTCCATCCCCTACTGTTTCTGCTTTCTTTATTTATTTTGTATTTTTAATGAAAGTGACGGAAAACCTTATTAACGGGTAGTGATCTTAAACTGAATAAAATAGGCGATAACAAATTCATATTATTGCACATTAGAGAACGCTTGAATCTGTAATGACAAACATTAATGAGAGACTATTTGTCACTTTGGCTAAACAGCTTGGTGAATATAAGAAAATCCTGGTTGGATTCAGTGGTGGGTTAGATTCCTCGGTTTTGCTTCATTTGTTGGTTAATTGGCGTAATCAACATAATCAGGAAATTCAACTAAGGGCAATACATATTCACCACGGTTTAAACCTAAAAGCAGATCAGTGGATTGAACATTGTCAGCTGATCTGTGATGACTGGCAAGTGGAGTTTCATTCTGCAAGAGTAACGATAGATGCTCGTCAAAAGGGGATTGAGGCTGCTGCTCGTGATGCTCGATATCAGGTATTCAAGCGCGAATTACAAAAAGACGAAGTTTTGGTAACAGCTCAACATCTTGATGATCAGGCGGAAACTTTTTTACTGGCATTAAAGCGAGGTAGTGGTCCGGCAGGTCTTGCTTCTATGCCTTCAATCGCTGTATTTGCTGATACATTATTGTTACGTCCATTACTTGACTATAGCCGGAATGAATTGGAAATGTATGCCAGTAAACATCGTCTGGATTGGATTGAAGACGACAGTAATCAAGATGATCGTTATGACAGAAATTTTCTGCGCTTACATATTATGCCGTTACTAAATCAACGTTGGCCGCATTTCCCTCAAGTTGCTGCTCGTAGTGCAAGTTTATGTGGTGAACAAGAACAGCTTCTAGATGAATTACTGAATGAGTCTTTGAAAGAGCTGATAACCCAAGATGGTGCTTTGGGTATTTCGTCTTTGGCTGTATGTTCAGAAGCCAAACGAAATGCTTTGTTACGCCGTTGGTTTGGTTACCATGAAATGAAAATGCCTTCACGAGAGCAGCTTAACCGGCTTTGGTATGAGGTGGCTCTGGCTCGTACTGATGCTGAGCCTCGGCTACAATTTGGTAAATATGATGTACGCCGTTATAAGCAAAAACTCTGGTTGGTTCCTCAGTGGCAATCTTTGAGAGAGACTATTCTTGAGTGGGATATTTGCAATACTTTGGTATTACCTGATCGCTTAGGAGAATTGAATATTTCTGATTGTGGTATTCAAGTAAGGGCCCCGGCTGATAATGAACGAGTGACTATTCGCTTTGGTGTCCAGGGAATGATAAGTATTGTGGGGCGTCAACACTCCCGGCATAGTAAAAAATTGTGGCAAGAGCTTGGGGTTGCTCCGTGGCTTAGAGAGCGAATTCCATTGCTTTATTACAACGAACAATTGATAGCGGCGTTAGGTATTTTTGTTACCAAGGAAAGTGAAGCGGTAGAAGGAAGAGAGATGTTAACAATTAACTGGCATAAAACGCTGTTAAAATAAAAAGTTAAGCCGCCAAAGGCGGCTGTTTTCTATCAAGATTCAGAGTGTTCAATAATAATAGTGCCAATTTTAGGGTGACTGAAACTAGCAATATGATCTAACCGCAATTCACGGGGTTTACCTTCTGTTTCAATTATCAAGTATTCAACTTTTTTTCTTAAAACCAAATCACAGGCTTTTCCTTCAATAACTTCCCCACCCCGCAACTTTATGTGGAGGTGGAGCTGATGTTGGCAAGTTGACTCAAGATTGTCGTAGTCGTCACAGTTAATTGGTTGATATTCAGTATTTATAGACATATTCGCTCACCACTATGGTTAGTGGCGGTTATTGCCGCCCGTGGTTGTTAAAAATTGTAACTCAAAAGCACTATTAATGACTATAGCACAGGAAATCAATCGTGATTAATGAATAACTTTGGTTATTCATTCTGAACAGTAAGTAAATAAAAGTCTTATTTCACAGCAAGTTCCTGACAGAAGTATTAAAATCGGCCCACATTATTTTGCTATTATTGAGTAACATCCTTAAGAAGGACAGTATTTACGCTATTAAGCTTGAATAATCGCTATGTTCCTTGTGTTACTTATAAGATGAGAATTATAGAACTCACTATACTGTGTGGAGATAAATGTGAATAAAAAACTTTTGACAGCGTTAGTTGCTGTGGGCGTATCTGCTTTGATGGGATGTAAAGGTAACTCAGCACAGCAAATGAGTTCACAGCCAGTAGATCAGACTTTTCATGGTGCTCTTCCTTGCGCTGATTGTTCTGGTATTGATACCACACTGTTATTGGATAATGACGGTACTTATATTCTGGAACAAACTTATATTGGCGCTCGTGATGGTGACCAGTCGTTCTTTGAATCCGGTCTATGGGCTAAAGATGGAGAGAAAATTCGCCTGACAAAATCAGACGACCAGAAATCTTATTATCTGTTGAAAGGTGAAAACTTGGTAATGCTGGATATTGAAGGCAATAAAATTGAATCATCATTCAATTATGAACTGCAACGGGTAAAACCGAAGAAACTGGCGGGTGAATACAGTTATATGGCTGATGCTGCTTTGTTTACAGATTGTAGTACAGGTAAGCGGTATGCTGTAACGGAAAGTCTGGATTTGGAGCAAGGCTATCATCAAGTCGGTGTGGAAGGTGGAACGCCGGTTTATGTTGAAGTTGAAGGCTATTACAGCGTCCGTCCTTCAATGGAAGATGGGCAATTTGATCCTGCCCTGATTCAGACGGGTAAAATCCATTTCGATAAATCGAAATCTTGTAATATGAAGAAATAATTTTAGCTTCAGTATGAATGGTGATAATGGGCTAAGAAGCGTAAAATCCTCTGTTGCGACATGACCATTATCACCATACTATTCAATAAGTGACTGAAAAATCCTAATTAACAACCAAGTTGTTGCTTCAGGTAATCAACAACATCGTCTAGTTTCAGCATCTGTTTTTCATCATCGCGGCGATGTTTATATTCTACTTCGCCATTATCAAGATTACGGTCACCAATAACGACAGTGTGTGGTACACCGATAAGCTCCATATCGGCAAACATCACGCCTGGGCGTTCCTTGCGATCATCAAAAATAACATCAATACCGCTAGCGCGTAGATCGGCATACAGTTTCTCTGCAACTTCTTTAACACGGTATGACTTGTGCATATTCATTGGCAAAATAGCAACTTGGAATGGTGCAATTGCATCAGGCCAGATGATACCGCTGTCATCGTGATTTTGTTCAATCGCTGCGGCGACAATACGAGTGACGCCAATACCATAACAGCCCATAGTGACTATCTGATTGTGGCCGTCTTCGCCTTGAACAGTCGCTTTCATGGCATCAGAATATTTGGTGCCAAGCTGGAAGATATGGCCCACTTCAATACCACGTTTGATGAGCAATGTACCTTTACCATCCGGGCTGGCATCACCTTCAACAACATTACGGATATCAGCAACTTCTGGTACCGGTAGATCGCGTTCCCAGTTGATACCGAAATAGTGTTTGTCATCGATATTGGCACCTGCGCCAAAATCACTCATCACTGCCACACTGCGATCAATAATAACGGGTATTGGCAGATTGACAGGTCCCAATGAACCTGGGCCTGCACCAACAATTGAGCGAATTTCTTCTTCGGTGGCAAAAGCCAGTGGGCTGGCAACTAGAGATAATTTCTCTGCTTTGATTTCATTAAGTTCATGGTCGCCGCGAACCAGTAAGGCGATCAATTTATGACTTGTTCCTTCTGCTGCGTGAACCATCAGGGTTTTAACTGTTTTCTCAATTGGCAGATTGAATTGCTCAACCAGTTCAGCAATTGTTTTTGCGTTTGGAGTATCTACCAGATGCATCTCTTTTGTTGGTACTGCGCGATCATGAGCGGGGGCAACAGCTTCAGCTAATTCAATATTGGCTGCGTAATTGGATTCAGTGGAGAAGACGATATCATCTTCTCCACTGGCTGCCAGAACCTGAAATTCATGAGAAGCACTACCACCGATGGAACCGGTATCAGCCAGAACAGCACGAAAATCCAAACCTATACGGGTAAAAATTTTGCTGTAGGCTTCATACATGTTGTCATAAGTTTCTTGTAATGATGCTTGGGTAGCATGGAAAGAGTAAGCATCTTTCATTAGGAATTCACGGGAGCGCATCACGCCAAAACGAGGGCGAACTTCATCGCGAAATTTAGTCTGGATCTGGAATAGAGTCAGGGGTAACTGCTTATATGAGCTGACTTCATTGCGGATCAGATCAGTGATGACCTCTTCATGAGTTGGACCTAGTACAAAAGGACGATCACCTCGGTCAACAAAACGCAGTAACTCTGGACCATATTGTTCCCAGCGGCCACTTTCTTGCCATAGATCTGCCGGTTGTACGACAGGCATAGATATTTCAATCGCTCCGGTATTGTTCATCTCTTCTCGAACAATTTTTTCGACTTTTTTGAGTACACGGATACCTGTAGGCATCCAATTGTACAGACCTGAAGCGAGCTTACGGATCATGCCCGCACGAAGCATCAGCTTATGGCTGACAACCTCCGCATCGGCAGGAGTCTCTTTTAATGTAGAGAGCAGATATTGGCTAGTACGCATTGTTAGGTTCCATTAGAGCAGCAAATTGCTTCTGACTGGCAGAAATTTGCCAGCCAATAAAAAAACGAAAATAAGCCTTTAGTCTACCAGTGAGTTTAAGATGCCAAAAGGGTATATGCTGATTTTTAATGGGGATCTATAGAGACCACTTCGGTCAATGTGCCACATATTTTCCAGCGCACATTAAAATCCAGTAAATGAGCAGCATACTCCCGATTTTCCTGTTCTCTTCTCCGGTAAGCAGGACGAGGATCCTGGGCTAAAACTTGACTGATAAAACGGCGTAAATTTGGATAAATATTTTGAATTGAGATTAGCTGTTGCTCAGCGGTAGGCGAAAATACCACTTCCATATCGGTAGAAGGGGCTTGCTGCGCAAAACCCGCCATTGCATGAGGCTGACATTCAGCGAAAGGTAGATAAGGCTTAATATCGATAACAGGCGTACCATCAATTAAATCCAGGCTACCCAGTTCCAGAGTAACTCGACCTTTCCTGTATTCGATCCCTCTAAGTTCAATCAGAGACATGCCAATTGGATTAGGCCGAAAAGTCGAGCGGGTTGCGAATACGCCCATTTTTGCATTGCCACCTAAACGAGGAGGACGCACCATTGGCTTCCAGCCGCCTTCTATTGTTTGATGGAAGATGAAAATAACCCACAGATGACTAAATTGTTCCAGACCACGAACTGCATCCGGTTGATTATAGGGAGGAAGAAGTACCAGTTTCCCTCCACCATCTTCAATAAGACCTGGTTGGCGGGGAACGGCAAATTTTTCTTTATAAGGGGAGTGGATAACCCCTATCTGCGTGAAATGGAAATCGGTCATTGGGTGATAAGCAGGGCTGAGCCTTCACATATTGCTATCTGGTAGCATCCTTGGCCTGATAATATTTCGCATTGATGCAATAAAACAGCGTTAGCATTCAAATAAGCTGCTTTGGTTATCATCTGGTTGCGAGCCACGGTGATATTTGCTGGTGGATCCTGTAAGGAACTACGACACGATTGACCAGAAACAATCCCTAAATCTTTAAATAAGACACCTAATAATTCTTCACTCTTGGTATATAACTTTACGGATGAAGAGAAATGTTTTTTCTCTCCGGTTGATAGTTTTGTGTGCCTCATATCTGATAACTGGGAAGAGTCAGGAAATGTTGTTTGTTGTACTGAACATCCAGTTATGGACAGTGCTAGTAAAGAGGCAAGTAGCCTACGCATGATAGATCCTCGAATTTTTACTGTTAGAGTTAAGCGAATCGATCAGGTTAACAAAAAATACCGAAAACATGATGCCATAATAAATCAGGCGGACAACCTGTCCGCCTGATTATTCTAATATCGATGAACGTAATATGAAAGATTACCAACCTTTCACTGCGCCACCATTAAAGATCTTATTGGCAGCTTCATCAACTTCGTCTGATTGATATGCCTTAACGAATTTCTTAACATTTTCAGCATCTTTATTATCTTCTCTACTAACCAGTAGGTTTACATAGGGAGAATCTTTATCTTCAACAAATAAACCATCTTTTGCTGGAGTCAGACCAATCTGGCTTGCATAGGTTGTATTAATGATTGCCAGAGCAATTTTTTGATCATCCAGTGAACGTGGCAATTGTGGTGCTTCCAATTCGACTAGTTTTAAATTCTTAGGATTTTCAACAACGTCTAGAACCGTTGGTAATAAGCCTATGCTATCTTTTAATTTAATTAAACTTTGTTTCTGCAACAGTAATAAAGAGCGGCCTAAGTTCGTTGGATCGTTTGGTAACGCAATTTGGGAACCATCCTGCAATTCATCCAGAGATTTAATTTTTTTGGAATAACCCGCAATTGGATAAACAAAAGAGTTGCCAACTGTGACCATCTTATAGCCACGATCTTTGATTTGCTGATCCATATAGGGTTTGTGCTGGTATGCATTCAGATCAATATCGCCTTTGCTCAGTGCTTCGTTTGGCAATACAAAATCATTAAAGGTTACCAGTTCTACATCAAGACCATATTTATCTTTAGCGACTTTTTTTGCAATTTCAGCCACTTCCTGTTCTGCACCAACGATAACGCCTACTTTAATATGGTTTGGATCTTGTTTTTCTTGCCCGCAGCCAGACAGAATTAATGAGCCTAAAAGAGCGCTGATAGTTGCGATGGTTTTTAATTTAACAGACATACTTTACCCCTATAGAATACTGATTTATTAGCACCGACACAGGTACTGCTATTAAAATAATCTTGTTATTTACGTGTTGTGGCCTTAACTAAATGGTCACCACTTAATTGAATTAAATAAACTAAAATAACCAGTAACACTAATACGGTATTCATTACTGTTGCATTATAGCCGATATATCCGTATTGGTAACCAATCTGGCCTAATCCGCCTGCACCTACAGCACCTCCCATTGCAGAATAACCGACTAAAGTTATGAGGGTAATTGTGGCTGCATTGAGCAAACCAGGTAATGCTTCAGGTAACAGAATTTTCTTTATAATCTGGAATGGGGTTGCTCCCATGGCTCTAGCAGCTTCAATTAGTCCCGATGGAATTTCTAATAAAGCATTTTCCACCATACGAGCAATAAATGGTGCAGCACCTATGGTTAATGGGACAATGGCAGCCTGTAAACCGATCGATGTTCCCACAATTAGCCTGGTAAAAGGAATCATCCACACCAGTAAAATAATAAATGGGATAGAACGGAAAATATTAACTACCGCTGAAAGAAAACGATAGAGTTTACTATTTTCCATAATTTGATCGGGACGGGTGACATATAGCAATACACCTATCGGCAGCCCGATAATGAAGCCAAAGAAACCAGAAACAAAAGTCATTACTAGAGTTTCCCAGACGCCTTTAGCCAGTAATAAAATCATTCCTTCAGACATAACCAAGAACCTCTACTTTCACATGATGATCTTGTAAAAATTTAATCGTTGACTCAACGCCACCATTTTCACCGTGTAATTCTGCTAACATCACACCAAATTTTACGCCACCGGCATAGTCGATTTGAGAACTTAATATATTCATATCAATATCAAAACGACGTACCGCCATTGAAATCAGTGGGGCATCTACAGATTGACCGGTGAACTCTAATTTCAATAATGGACTAAGATTTGGTGCTGGGTGGCTTTGCATTTTTTGTACATAATCTTCGGGGACATCCAGATGCAAAGTTGACTGAATAAATGCCTGAGCGATAGGTGTCTTGGGATGAGAGAATACTTCACTAACAATGTCTTGTTCAATCAGTTGTCCGCCACTGATAACGGCTACTTGGTCACAAATACGTTTGACGACATCCATTTCATGTGTAATTAACAGAATAGTTAGCCCCAAACGGCGATTAATATCTTTCAATAATTCTAGAATAGAACGAGTTGTTGCAGGATCTAGAGCGCTGGTTGCTTCATCACATAAAAGTACTTTAGGTGAATTAGCTAGGGCACGGGCAATAGCAACACGTTGCTTCTGTCCGCCAGAGAGATTTGCTGGATAGGCATCATGCTTATCTTTAAGACCAACAAGCTCTAATAACTCGTCTACCCGTTTTTTGATTTCGGCCTTTGGAATGTTATCCAATTCCAAAGGTAAAGCTATGTTGCCAAACACTGTTCTTGAAGACAGCAAATTGAAGTGCTGGAAAATCATGCCGATACGACGACGTGCACGAGTTAAATCACTATCAGACAAGATAGTTAAATCCTGACCATTAACCAATACTTGCCCGGAAGTTGGACGCTCAAGCATATTTACACAGCGAATTAGTGTACTTTTACCTGCGCCGGATGAGCCAATAACACCGTAAATTTGCCCTTGCGGAACATGCAGGCTGATATCTGAAAGCGCGTTAATAGAATGGGCACCCTGCTGGAATATTTTATTGATATGTAACAGTTTTATCATTTTTATTCTTATTTATTTTTATAAAAATTTTGAAAATTGATAGCTTGAACATTTTTGAGAAAGCAAACCACCTGTTAAATCGGATGTTAAGGTGTCTAGACGTCTAAGTCAACTATGAATAAATTAATTGCTGCATTCTCATTCATGGCTAAATCGTGCGATACTGGGGGCTTCTTGCATTTTTGGAGCAATCGGGTGACACAAGGTATTCCTGCCGTATTTTTAGATCGTGACGGAACAATAAATATCGATCATGGTTATGTACATGAAATAGATGATTTTCAATTTATCGATGGTGTCATTGAAGCCATGATTGAATTGAAAAAGATGGGGTATGCACTGGTGTTAGTCACAAACCAGTCAGGTATTGCCCGTGGAATTTTCGATGAAGAGCAGTTTTTGCAACTGACGGAATGGATGGATTGGTCGCTAGCAGACCGTGGTGTGGATTTGGATGGCATCTATTATTGCCCTCATCACCCAGATGCAACTGAAGAGCAATATAAGAAGAGTTGTGACTGCCGTAAACCGCAGCCGGGTATGTTGCTGGATGCGCAGAGGGAGCTTGGTATCGATATGACAGCTTCTTTTATGATTGGTGACAAACTCGAAGATATGCAAGTCGCGACGCTGGCAAAAATTGGCACTAAGGTATTAGTTCGTACAGGTAAACCCGTTAACACTGAAGCTGAACAAGCGGCTAATTTGATAATAAATAGTCTTGCAGACTTACCTAAAGCAATTAAAGGCATCAAAAAATAGGTTTTTTGTTCTTTATATCATCATTTTGTTGAAAAAATCCGCGAATAAAAGTTTTTTTCAAATAAACGCTTGCCAGCGCCAAAGAACGCCCTATAATGCGCCACCACTGACCGACACAACGCTGATAAACATTGTGAGGTCGGGCAGAGA
>NZ_CAWNXG010000044.1:0-39141 GCF_963878145.1 Photorhabdus sp. S10-54
CTTTTTATTTTGATATTATGGTAAACAGACTGATCAGCAAAAACACTCTCTTCACTTTCACCGGAAACCCAAGCCCAGGCTCTAAGCGCAACTTTTTGTTGATCACGGAGTGTATTCAAATCCTTAGCGTTATAAGCCTGCCAGACCGCTACATAAGCTTGTTGTAATTGCCGACGTTGCTCTGGCGTATCGGTATAAGGGGTTGCTTTCTCCCATTCCCAATCAGGTAAGCCACTGATTTTTACATTTCGGCTAAACCGATATAAAGTCATATCAGGTGGAAACTTTCGGATATCAAAATAGTCTTTATCCTCATGTCCAGCTTCTACGTTTTCTGCCTGAATCGTATGACGCACCACTGGTGTACTAATAGCAGCATATTTCGCTTCATTTACGGGTGTTATTGCCACAGGTTGACCGTTTTTATCTATCGCTACTTCAATTGCCGTCAGCACCTCGCTCTTTTTACCACGCATGGCCGTCAATTCCAGATTACATTTGGCTTCAGGATTAAAGTGGTTGCGGATTTCACCTGATAGCTTATCCGGGGAAAACCAACCCAATGCGCCAAATTCCAGACTGATTTCATTTTCACCGTTTGTCATAAATAACATGGAAGCCGTACTGGCAGTACCAAATCCCCGGCCACTCAGGGCTGAGTTTCGATTATCCATGCCCGTTACGCCATTGGTTTTGATGTCACAAAAGGCATATTGGATATCGAATAAACTGCGAATATACAACCTCGGCTCATTTGCATTAGCACCAAACATCACCATTACTCCTAAACCAGACATAATAATCACTCCTAATAATAGCAATAACCATTTTAATCTCATTTTATCCTCACATTCCGGGTAACCCGGTGATAAACGGAATGTTATCCATCTTAGGTTTAAAGTTAGGGTCATAACCCATTTCCCACGATGTTGTTTCAGCACCCGGGACTATCTCCGGTCGAGTAATAGGCCGCTCTTCTCCTATCAGATTAATTCTTAACGGGGATTCACTGGCTTTTAACGGATCAGCAATAACCCATTTCCACTTCCCTGTAACTTCAATGATAGATCTTTTACCATTTTCTTTTTTCGCATCCGCAGCTACCTCAATTTCCGAAACAATTCCATTATGGTAGCCAGCCAGATCGATCCCTTTATCATGTTGATCAAGTTCAAAACCCGCCGCTGTTTTTACAGCCACACCCGCTCCCATTGCGACTTCCATTATCATAATATGGGTCTTAAAGGCGACATTCATTTTTCCCTCCAGACTCAATTTCAAATCATTCTTATCACCAGCGTCAAAAGTCCACTGCTTTTGTTTATAAGCGGCACCCAATTGAAAGGACAAATTGCATGTCAAAATAATGCAACATTCCAGATCTAAATAGTTTTTATCATCTGAATTCCTGCGGGCCACCGCCTCCCTGAATTTGGCTGCTACACGCTCTATCTTGCAATACGCCGCCCCCATTTGAATGAGATCCAGTTTTGCCATCATCCCCAAAAAAGGAGCGGCACTGAAACCCAAAAAATGGGTACGGTCATCCATTGAAGTGGTTCGGTCATAAGCATAAGCCAGTCCAATATTGATGGGGTCCACCTTAAGCTCAAGCAGTTGGTAGCTGCGGGTGCCCTTTGAATCCGGATCGGGCGCCAGGTATTCTTTGGTATAACCCAGTAGCTTTTCCACCCGATTGATGACCTCTAAATTGGGCAGGTTTTTCCTCACCTTATTAATTTCCGCAAACTTCGCCGAATAATCCATATCCTGAACCGTTAAAGCGTATTCGACGTTAAGGGCCGTCTGTCGGGTCAGATAAAATGGGTCCGTATGGGTTGTCCACCCACTGCGCAGTTTATTGCCATTTTTAGGCTTGACATTTTCCATCGCCTGACGCGCTTTTTTCTGTTCACCACGTCGCTCTTTTACAGTGCGTTCTCCATGAGAAAAATCAAAACTCAATCCAACCGAGACCATAAAACTGACCGACGGGTAAACCGCTATCGTCGCGTACTGTTGACTATCCAGGCAGCCCTGGGTTATTAACTTATAATAACGCGGTTCACTGTAGATATCTGTCGGGTTGGCAAGATTAGATAAATAAAACCAGACACTTTCCAAATCACTTTCAATCTCAGCGTCTGCCAACTGATCTTTATAAAATAATGTCACCTCCTGCGGAGCATTAAATTCTAGCGTTTTCTCTTTCTGCCCCCCCGTTAGCACCGCATGATGTTTAGCCGCGTTATTACATTTAGCTTCAATCTGTATCGTCCCTTTTTGACCTTTTCCATGATCAATCAGGCTCATCTTAATTGCCGGCTTTTCAGGCCATATCTGAGTATTCTGACCAAAAGTGACGCTGATTTTATAAATACAGGGGTCCGGGTTGTCGCATGTCATGCAGGCAACACCGGCACGGGATGAAATAGTTTGTTCAGCCATATCAATTACCTTTTAATTACCTAATCGGGGATAAAACCCAATTCGCTTTTTAATAATGTTTCCATCCGATAATAACCCGGCCACTGGGGGTCTCTGAGTGCGGTTAACCATGCCGGCGGGATTTGCTCAAACTGATTGATATGTCTCTCCATCAGTAAATAGAGAAACCCTCCAATGGCGCGTTCATCAATGATTTCATTATCACGACAAAAATAAAAACAATCCTCTGCTAAGGTTTTATGTTGAATAAATGTCTCCTCATCCATATAAGCGGGAGAATAATGCGTATCAGGGAACGGGTTTTTCAATATCCGGTCTAAATGTGCCGACAGGGAGTCGTATGGCAGATCTATCGTACCGGCGCCATTATGGTAATTGACTTCATTAATAAGTTGCGTCAGTTTATTAATATATCGTTGCTCGAATAGCTCATTTAACTGAGCATATTGCTTTGTTGTGATCCGCAACATCTTTTGTCTGGAGCATGCCTCTGCGGGAAATTGTTTTCTGACCGCGTGAAAATTATCTTCATGCTTAACGCCCATCAGAGAAGTGCTAATTTTATTTATCGGCCCCAGAAAACAGTGAATTTCCCAGTCACTGAGGACACTGAGAAACTCCCAGATATTGCGCGGATCATAAAATCGGAAAAATACAGGTTTATCTTGATCGGGTAATAATACTTGGAGATATTTGCGTAAATGCTGACGCAATGTTTTCATATCCGCTTTTGAGTGAAGACAAATTCCCCAGCATGTTTTCCATTCCTCTAAATACAGTCCGACTTTTTCTGTTACCTCCACCAAATAAGGTGCCACCTTAAGCAGCTCAGGTGATAAAGATTCGTCATAAAGACAAACCGCAGGGGGATTAAAATTTTCCAAGATAAAAAACAATCGGTATTCAATCGCACCGTCAATGACGGCATAATATTTTTCAGCGGCCATCAGTTGTTATCCTCCTTCGGACAGTGTGCAACAAACAAGGAACCGGCACTGGCGGCAGCTTGCAAAATAACCGGATTCGCCGGTCGCAATAAATCTCCAGGACTCCCCCCTGAGTTCAGATTAATAGATGGACCTTTGATATCGACACCATCAGCATGAATAACAATAAAGCTATTACCTACTTTCAGACTGATTTTATTGCCGCTTTGCACCGTAATATCACCATTGGTATCAATACTGAGCATACCCTGAACTTTCTGTGCCACATTGCCGCCAGCTTGCAAAGTTTTGTCACCCTCAACCTGAACAACGTAGTTCCCGGTGGTTTTATGTTCCTGCTGCCCATCAACCGTTATTTTACGGTTGTTGGCAATCACCAGTTCGTCATCATGTCCAATGCTGGTTGTACGGTTGTAATTAATTCGCTCATCTCGGGAATTAAGCACCTTAATCGCCAGATTTTTCTGAGCATGAATAAACACCTCTTCTCGGTCTTTTTCATCCTCAAACCGCAGTTCATTAAAACCATCCCCTTTATGGGTTTTTGAACGAATGGACATCTGGGTTTTTGATATCGGCAGAGGATTAGGCACAACATTAGCGGCATGATAGGTACGCCCAGTAATAATTGGCTGATCGGGATCGCCATGTAGAAAATCCACCAACACTTCCTGCCCTACACGCGGGATAGCAATCATACCCCAACGCTTGCCGGCCCAAGCCTGACTGACTCTGATCCAACAAGAACTCTGGTCATTGAATTTGCCATATTGATCCCAGGCAAACTGTACCCGCACACGCCCGTATTCATCACAAAAGATCTCTTCCCCCTCAGGGCCAACCACGGTCGCAATTTGTAGGCCGTCAATGCGCGGCTTAGGATAAGGCGAGGGACGCCATACCCGGTTGCGATCGCCAAAGGTGAAATCGTTCGTTAAGGTCGTCCCCATTTCACCGAAACGAGATTCATCCGCCTGTGGCTGTCTACCGTGATGGCTGATTCTAATGACCAGCCACAGGGTATTAAATTGCGCTTTCGGATGATCAGTCAGCGTAAACCCTGATGCCGGCGCCAGGGCAAAACAGTCACTTTGCCCACGGCCAAACATAGCATCAGTTCGGAGCGCTTCCAGACGATATTGACTCAGGCGCTCGCCAATCGCACCTTTTTTAAAGCGCCCGGGAAAATCATAGTAAGTGTAACTGGGTAAATCTGAACGCTGGTGGTTAATTTGGCGTTCGTGATATTCATATTCAGCCCCCCACAGTGGATTTTTAAAAGTACGATCCTTCAACTCAATATTGGCAATCCCGACCTGTTCACGCCAACAGAATCGACTGATACTGCATTGGCTTCCTGTCGCATCCAATTCTGGATGATAAGGCAGTGAAAGGTTGCTATTTATCCGATAAGAATCAGTAAAAACAATTAATGGCTCTCCCCGCTCTTCACTAAAATCAAAATAATAGAATATTCCTTCATCAGCCAATAAACGATGAAGAAACGCCAAATCACTCTCATCGTATTGAACACAAAATTCCCGTTCAGGATGCTCATAACGCAATAGGAAATGGAAGTTTCTAACGCCATTTTCTTTCAATAATATTTCAATAATCTCGGTCACAGATTGATGCTGAAAAATACGGGAATTCACCCGTAATCCGGTACGCCATAAACCAGGGTGAAGAGTCAAGGAATAATAACTGCGATGACGACCTGTCGTACCTTGTTCAAACTGAGTCACAATCCCAGTGACACTGCGCTCTGGTTTTCCATCACGATAAACGGTTAGTGTCGCAAAATGATCCAGAACATCCGCAAAATCAATATCTGGGTCAGCACTGGTTAATGTCACCTCCAGACAAAATAATGTTGATAGAGCTTCATCTAGCGTAAAGTCAACCACAACAAAAGTTTTCTCCGGGAGACTACCCGCAGTAAGTGTAAAAACCAGCCCTGAATCTGTCATGACATTCCTCCTGATTGCAGGAAGTGGAGACTCAGGGAATTAAGCAGATCATGTAAAACAACCATAATTTCACCCTCTTTTACTTAAATGATTACCGCACCTATTCACCGGCATATTCATTTACCAAATTTTCCTTTGTTCAACATATGAGCGGGAGAATAGAAGAGGGAAGAAATAATCAACTTATTTTTTTAAAAAAATGATATTTTATTCTGGTGAAAATAGGGATTTTTGCGTAAAATTTCAATATATTAAATAGGTTACGTTAAAATTAATGATAATGATTTTATTAACCAAAATCGTTGGCCTGAATCAGTAATAAAAACAAAAGAGGAAACCAAATTAACGTAATATTTCAAACGATATACTTTTCTTTTCCACTTATCAGTCGAATCCGCTGTATATATTTAACTGCAAAAAAACAGCATTCACTTTATTAAAAGTAAACATCTATAGGAGTATTAATTCAGAAATTAAAACAGAATTATTTAAATAATAAATAATGACGTAAGATATTTAATTGATAAAATCGCTGGTCTAAAAACCAGCGATTAAAGTAAAAATTAAATTAACGAAATATCTCAAACAACGACATGCCTTTCATATCGACAAATGTTTTATACGATGCTTGAAGTACGGCTTGTTGCTGATAATAATTCGAAATCGCTGAGTTCCATTCTACATCAACCAATTGACTCAAACGGCTTTTATTCGCCAAGCTGCGTTCTGCCCCCAAATTATTTAAGTCTTCTATTTCTCTCAGTTGTAAACCCAATACCGACTCCACAGAAGAGATATTATTCAACGCATTGCGAGCGCCGCGGTTAGCCTTATTCAACAATTCCAGCGCATCATCACGACTATTTTGATCTGCCCCGGTAAAGGGTGTTTTCAATGACTGAATCGCCATGTCTATGGTTTTAAATATATCAGATTCACTCGGGCTGCCATCCGGCTCTTTTATCGGATTACTGGTAGACGAGAGAAAAACCTGCTCCCCGGTATGTCCAATAATCATAGAGCGGTTACTATCTACTTTCTGAGTTATTTCCTCAGAGCCACCTCGATAGCTCACTGTACCGCTTGTACTCTCATCAAAAGGCTTCACATCCGTTTTATAACCGGCAAAAATATAGCGGCCATTACCATCGGTAGTATTACCCAAATTCACCAGTTGTTCTTTAAACCCTGTCAGTTGAATAGCCAACGAGTTACGATCTTCATCACTCAATACACCGTTTACTGTGGCTACCAAACTTTCATGAATATTTTGAACCACACCGACAGCTTTGGATACCACACTCAATTGCATAGAAATCGCGTTGTTAGCAAACGAGCGAGCGGTTATATACTGCTGGTTCTGAGATTCAGCCTGAGCAACCATGACACCCTGAGATGCCGCCATCGGATCATCAGATGGATTTATCACCCTCTGACCACTGGATAGCTGTGCTCCCTGCTGCATCCATTTCGACTGAGCAGTAGTGATACTCGTCATTTTCTGCTCGTACAATATATTGGTACTTACGCGCACAATTTCATTCCTTTTAAATATTCAGCTATACCCGTTATCTTTCAAGTTGCCTCTTTGTTGGCTGCACTCGCTCACCCCGGTCACATAGTTTGCTATGCTCCCGGGGATTCTCTCCCTTGCCGTCGCGATGCATCTTGAAATCCATTGGGTATATACCCGTTATCTTTCAAGCTGCTGCTTTGTTGGCTGTACTCGCTCACCCCGGTCACATAGTTTGCTATGCTCCCGGGGATTCGCTCCCTTGCCGTCGCGATCCATCTTGAAATCCATTGGGTATATTAAATGGCTCGTTTATTAGTGACGGAGTTCTAAAATAGCATTAAATAGCGTTGTGGCAGTCTGGATAACTTGAGCATTGGCCAGATAATATTGCTGTAAGTTTTGTAATGCGCCATATTCTTCATCTACGTTGACGCCGGAAACCGACTGCTGTTCAGCGTAAAGTTGTTTAGTAATATTATTCTGAGTTTCTAAATCAACATTCGCCGTGCTAGTCTGGTTACCAATAGTACTGACCATCGAAGCATAAGCACCAGAAAATGATGCTTTACCCTCTACCAATTTTTTGTTCTGCAATTCAATGAGTTTTTTGGCATTAACGTTATCACTCGGCCCACCATCTTTAGTACCGGCAACCGCCAATTGCGACGCATCTTTAATATTAACCGCCATACTGCTAATAACACCATTGACCGCTTTCAGTGTATATCGATCGTGTTCTTTTGCATCGGTTGGATCAACTTCAACTTTTAATCCATCAAATTCCAGTGTATTACCTGTTACTTTGGCAGCAATATCCGCCTTATCAGAGGCTCGCTGGATTTTCCAATTAGCCCCATCGTAGCTAATATGATAATCACTGGCTTTCACCGCTGAGGTATCTGTATATTTCACTTTAAAATCAACAGAACCTTTATTTTTACTATCAGCAATTACATCCGGGTTATTAAATGTGAAGAAATCTTCACCCGGTTTGCCTTTTAAATCAAAACCAGCACGATGAACCTGATTAAATTGATCGCCCAATACCAACGCTAATTGGTTTAACTGATTACGGGAATTATCCAGCACTTCACTACGCGCCCTCAATGTGCCGCTTAATTGCCCTTTATCAATGAATCTTTCATCAATTTCAACAACATCGCCAAAACCACGATCATAACCTAATGTAATGCGGCTACTGTCCGCATTGGATGAAATCGCTTCCACTCGATAAGCGGTTGTTCCCTGAACCAGTGTCAATCCACCGGCAAAAGTCACATTATAAGTGTCACCGTCCTGCTGAGTCACACTCACCCCAACCAGTTTATTCAGTTCATTGACCAATTGATCACGCTGATCCAGTAATGCATTCGGCTCAGCACTACCACCGCCTCTCATACGGGTAATTTCACCATTGAGTTTAGCAATTTGCTGCGCATAGTTATTAATAGACTCAGCCGAGTTAGCTATTCCCCGATTAATGTTATTTTCCATTTTACGCAGGAAGGCATCCGCACTTTTCAACTGGTTTACCATCCCCTTTGATTTACCAATCGCTGTCGTTCTGGCTGCATCATCTTCCGCATTACTGACGACATTTTGTAAACTGGTAAAGAAGTTATCAATGGTGTTTGACAGGTTATTCGCTTTGTCTGCCAGCAAATTATCAATCTGGGAAATTTGCTGAGTATAAGTGGTTAATGCCCCTTGTTTCGCCTGAGCCGCAGACAGTTGTTGATTAATGAATTCGTTATATTGACGGTTAATACTGGTAACAGTAACACCATTTCCGATAAAGCCAACGGACGTCATCGTGCCACCGTTTTGATTGATAACTGTCGATTGCCGGTTGTAACCAGGAACTTTGGAATTTGCAAGGTTATTACTCACGGTTCCCAGAGTAATCTGAGCAGCCTGAAGGCCACTCATCGCGGTATTAATAAGACTGTTGGACATCAGAAGATCCTTTTGCGTTTTATTTATGTCTCCGCTAGTGGGTGGCGGCAAACAATCTTTCAGATAACTAAAAACAAAGTCTGAATTGCTTTAATTTATCGGCTGAGCTCAATAAAACTTGAGCAAAATAGAGATCAAAATAGTTTACTCAAATCGTAGGTATAAGCTTTTACCGCCTGCTCTCCAGCACCTTTTAACTGTTGAATAACTGAGACCAGTTTTTTCGCATATCCGGGATCGGTCGCATAACCTGCCTGTTGTAAGGAATAAGCCCCTTGTTCCGGGGTAACAGAACGGGCAACGTTGGCGTAACGGGGACTTTCTGTCAGTAATGTGACGTAATCCTCAATCGCTTCCACATAAGAGCCATAAACACGGAAGTTATCCTTCATTTTCTGAGGCTCACCGTTGATATATTCTGTGGTCAAGATATTGGTTACCGGCCCTTTCCAACCTTTACCCGCTTTAATACCAAACAGATTATGACTTGGCTTACCCTCAGCGGTCAGAATCTCTCTTTGTCCCCAACCAGACTCTAATGCGGCCTGAGCAATAATCAGCAAATGAGGAATACCACTGCGTTGGCTAGCTATCCGGGCAGGGGTCGAAAGCGTAGATATAAAATTTGTGCTGTTTAGGGGAAGCGGTTTAGGTGCCGCCTCGGGTTTCGGTGCCGTTCGACGTATAAATTGCTCAAGCGCCTGCCTTGGCAAGGTTTGTAAAACTTCGTTATCCAGAGTCATGGGGATCTTACCCGCCATTTCGCCAGGAGCAGTTTTAGCGCTAGAAAGCTGCTTGAGCATCATATCGGCAAAACCTAGCCCCTTCTGAGCCATATTTTGCGCGATTTGCTGATCGTATATCGAAGTATAAAGGCGCGTCTGTTCACTGCTCAACATGCCATCTTTAGGCAGAGCTGAACGCATGCTTTTCAACATCATCTGAACAAATAGCCCTTCCATTTGTTGGGCTACTTGCCGTAGCCCCTGTTGTGGATCTTTTGCCAGATTGGATTTTAACGTGTTAACCGACTGTACATCATAAGCCGCACCGGGCAGGGTTAAAAAATCATTCATCAAATGATCTCCAATTTCGCCCGCAGACAACCTGCACTTTCCATTGCCTGTAAGATTGACATTAAATCATTCGGGGTCGCGCCCAGTGCATTCAAGGCTTGAATAACATGGCTCAAACTTGCACTGGCGTTAACCTGCTGCAACGCACCATTTTGTTCACGGACAGCAACAGCGGGATTACGAGTAACAACGGTACTGCCACCTGCTAACGGTGTATTGGGCTGACTAATAACCACCTGATTATCGACAATGACAGAAAGATTCCCTTGAGCAACAGCGCAGCTATCCAGCATGACATTACGGTTCATTACCACAGAGCCGGTGCGAGAGTTGATAATCACTTTGGCATCACCGACATCAACACGGACAGTGAGATTCTGCACATGGGAGAGGAATTTAACCTGTTCGCTTTTATCTCTCGGCATACGCAATTGTACTGTGCGGGCATCCAACGGCGTTGCTGTTCCCGTTCCGCCCGTACGATTGATGGTATCGCTAATTTGCTGCGCCAGTGAGAAGTCTTCGTTATTTAATTGAAGATTCAGTACGCCATTTTCACCAAACTGCGTAGGCAATTCCCGTTCAATCACTGCACCGTTACTAATCCGACCACCTGCAAGCTGATTGACTTTTACACTGCTTCCCCCCGCGCTGGCGCCAGCGCCGCCAACCAATATATTACCCTGCGCCAGAGCATAGACTTGATTATCAACACCTTTTAACGGTGTCATCAGCAAAGTACCACCACGTAAGCTTTTCGCGTTCCCCAGTGAAGAAACCACTACGTCGATATTCTGCCCGGCACGGCCAAACGGCGGTAACTTCGCGGTGACCATCACGGCAGCCACGTTTTTCAACTGCATATTGGTTCCCGGAGGAACGGTAATCCCCAATTGGGATAACATGTTGCTTAAGCTCTGAGTAGTAAATGGCGTCTGAGTCGTCTGGTCACCCGTTCCATCCAGCCCAACCACTAATCCATAACCAATCAACGCATTTTCCCGTACTCCTTGAACCGTGGTGAGATCACGGATACGTTCTGCTGATGCCGTTGTTGTCACCAGAGTCAGCAATACAAGAAGAAGGCTGACAGCAAATTGTTTTATCATAACCATCCCCTGTTAAAATGGTGCAACATTCAGGAAGAAACGCTGTAACCAGCCCATGTTCTGCGCTTCATTGATATAACCATTCCCCACATATTCGATGCGGGCATCAGCGACCTGATTGGAACTGACGGTGTTATTAGCATTAATTGTCCGTGGGTTAACGACACCGGAGAAACGAATAAACTCGGTTCCCTGATTGATAGCAATCTGCTTTTCACCGACCACATGTAAGTTACCGTTTGCCAATAACCGATCGACTGTCACGGTAATCGTCCCTCTGAAGGTGTTATTCGCATTAGCGCCGCCTTTCCCACCAAAAGTATTCTCTGCTTCCATATCCAGATCGGTTTTATCTCCACCAATTAACCCTTTCAGGAAACGGGGAGTCAGTGCTGCGGAAAACGTGTTTTTTCCATTACGGCTGGCATTGGCCGAAGAATTCTTACTGGCGCTGACATTTTCCTGCAATGTAATCGTCAGGGTATCGCCAATATTTCGTGGTCGGCGATCTTCAAATAGCGGCTGATAACCATAATAAACCGGCTGTACTACTTGAAAAATAGCGCCATTAGGGACTGGCGCGGTTGCCGCGGAAGGTGCTGCGGTGGTTACCCCCTCAACCAAGGGTTTTTGTGGTATATACGCACAGCCCGTTAGTGACAATACCGCCAGTGCTATACTACAACGCCATTTATTCGCCACATTTTTCCGTAAATGGCGGAACTGACAAACGGCGCTGGTCTCGGCAACAGCCATTGTATCCATCTTCGATACTCTTTATTTATCCCTGAATAACGGGGAAACTTGAATGTTCCCCCGCAGTTCTGATTGACGATTTAGGTTATAACTGAGTCAGTTTTTGCAGCATCTGATCAGACGTCGACACCGCCTTACTGTTAACTTCATAAGCACGCTGAGTCTGAATCATGTTGACCAATTCTTCAGCGATATTGACGTTAGATGTTTCGACATATTTATGCTGGAGCAACCCAGCGCCATTGATTCCCGGCGTGTTTTCAATCGGTATGCCAGAGCTGCTAGTCTCTACATAAAGGTTTTCGCCGATACTTTCTAACCCACTGTCATTGATAAAGGTTGTCAGGGTAAATTGACCAACTTGCTGAGGTGCCGATTGCCCCTGTACTTTCACGCTGACAACACCATCACGGCTAATGGTGAGGTCCGTCGCGTTATCAGGAATGGTAATGGTAGGGAAGATCAAAAAACCGTTAGCGGTTGCCAACTGCCCGTTTTGATCTTCCTGAAATGAACCGTCACGGGTATAGGCACTGGTACCATCAGGTAACTGGACCTGAAAGAAACCCTTTCCTCTAATGGCAACATTATGGCTGTTATTAGTTTCAGATAAGTTTCCCTGACTATGTATACGTTCTGTTGCTACCGGACGCACCCCGGTACCTATCTGTAAACCAGAAGGCAAGCGGGTTTGTTCCGATGACATCGCTCCTGGCTGACGAATGTTCTGGTAAAGCAGATCTTCAAAAACGGCACGCTGGCGTTTAAAACCATTGGTGCTGACGTTTGCCAAGTTGTTGGCAATCACATCCATATTGGTTTGCTGGGCATCCAGCCCAGTTTTAGCAATCCATAATGATCGGATCATCGGTTTTATCCTCTGTGTCTAAATCAACTCATTGCTAATAGCTGATTAGCACGTTGTGCATTTTCATCTGAGCTATGGATGACTTTCATCTGCATTTCAAAACGGCGGGCATTGGCAATCATACTCACCATGCTTTCCATTGGGTTGACGTTACTTCCTTCAAGCACTCCGGGAATTAATTTCACCTCATCACTGGCTGGCAAGACATTACCCTGTAACGTTTGCGCCTGTTCCGTCATGTGAAAGAGGCCATCATCACCGCGAACTAGCTGATCGCTCTCCGGTTTCACCATTTTCAATCTGCCAAGTTGTCCCAATTGTGTTGGCGGATCACCAGGAATCAGTGCAGATATAGAACCATCCGTCGCCAGGGTTAATTCAGCCTGCGGCGGAACATTGATCGGGCCGTTGTCCCCCATCAACAAGTTACCTTGAACAGTTAGCTGACCTTCCGCTGAAATCTGAATACTGCCGTTACGCGTGTAAGCCTCAGAACCCTCTTCAAGCTGAACCGCCAGATATCCCCCCTGCCCAATCGCCACATCCAACGGACGAGAAGTATAGTTCATCGGCCCTTGACGATTGTCAAAGCCCGGCGTTGAAGCGACAACTAAAGTACGGGTATTAAAGGTAGCACCTTCCACAGGCACCGCCCGCAAAGCAGCCAGTTGCGCCTTAAAACCCGACGTCGAGGCATTAGCCAGGTTATTTGCCGTCACTGCCTGATGTTCTAGTGTCTGACGAGCACCGCCCATTGCGGTATAAATGACATGATCCATAATGCTATCCTGAAACTATCAACGCATACTGACCAGCGTTTGCAGGATCTGATCTTGAGTTTTAATGGTTTGCGCACTGGATTGGTAGTTGCGCTGCGCCACGATCATATTAACCAGCTCCTGGCTCATATCGACGTTGGATGCTTCCAGCGAACCACTGAGCAATTTACCAAAACCCCCCGATCCCGCAATGCCAACAACTGGGCTACCTGAAGCACCCGTCTCTATCCAAACGTTGTCACCCTGCGCTGCCAGCCCCTCTGGGTTAGCAAAGTTAGTCAGAACGATCTGGCCTAATAATTGAGATTGCTGATTGGAATAGGTGCCGATGACACGACCATCGTCCTCAATACGGTAGCCATTGAATTCACCTGCGGCATAACCGTCTTGCTTGAGCGTCGATATGCTATCAGCATCAATTTTCTGCTGTTTACTGCCATTAAAATCAATGGTGATATCAGCGGCATTAGAGCCATTCAGAGAGGGAACATTAAATGTAAACTGATTATTGTCACCAATCAGCTTACCATTACCATCAAATTTCAACGTCCCCAATGGAGCTGCTTTAGCGCCCTCAACCGCACTATCCTGAGCATGAACCTGCCATTCGTTATCGTTCGTTTTCACAAAGAAAACCTTGATAGCATGTGGGTTACCCAGGCTATCAAAGGTGGTAACACTGGTAGGATAGTTATAAGAATCCTTATTTTCTGGCGAGAAAACATCTGCCGGTTTTTTATGCATCGAATTAAGGTTGGTTGTCATCGTAACCTTAGTTGTTGCTTTAGCCGCCAGTATACCTTGAGGTATTGTAATCGGCTCTGGGTTAGCCCCTTTCTGAATCTCCGGCGCGCCGCCATTGACACCGACTGCGGGATAGCCAGTCAATTTCATGCCTTGCATGTTGATAATATTACGGTTCTCATCCATCTTGAATTGACCGTTACGGGAATAGTAGATCTCACCATCACCGCCTTGCATACGGAAAAAACCGCCCTGAGTGATCGCCAGATCAAGTGGGCGATTAGTCGTGGTCGGCGTACCATCTTTAAAATTCTGATTAACACCCGATATTTTTACCCCCAGACCCACCTGAGAACCGGCAAAAATGTCAGAAAAAGCAACCGTGCTGGATTTAAAGCCATATGTCGCCGCGTTAGCGATATTATTACCAATAACATCCAAATTACCTGCCGCAGCATTCAAACCACTTACTGCTTGTGAAAAAGCCATACTATTCTCCGTTAAAATTCTTGTTGGTTAAAGAATCTGACGTATCTGATCCATTGTGACAGTACCGATCCGTCCTAAATCTAACTTAGCGCCGTCCGCGTCACGAGTAACGCCATTTACCTTCGCAAACCTCAGCGGCTGAAATACTCTCTGTTCGCCTTTATAGCTGGCAGTAATGGTGAAGTTATAAGCGCCATCCTCAACATTAGTGCCATCTTCTTTTTTGCCATCCCAAGGGTGGAAGCTATGGACACCCGCTTCCAATCCACCGAGATCAATTTGGCGTACAACAGTCCCTTGTTTATCAGTAATGGTGACTTGCACACTATCCGCGGGCCTTTCCAACTCAATACCAAATGGTGTCGTACTGACGTTCCCAGCTTCTTTGTTTAAACCAGCCAAAATAGTATTCCCAGGGATCATCACGCCCCGTCCAATCAGGGCCGATGCCTGTACAGGCTGATTATTATTTATCTGACCAACAATAGACCCCAGGGTGGTATTCAGCTTTTCGATCCCCGCGAGTGTGTTAATCTGCGCCAAATGGGAGGTCAGCTCATTGTTCTTCATCGGGTTAGTTGGATCTTGATTTTTCATTTGCGCGACCAGCAATTTCATGAAGTTGCTATTCAGCTCTTCACTACCCTTCTTCTTACTGGCCAATGCTGACTCTCCAGCAATCGTGTTATTCAGTGATTCATTCACTGAACTGGTAATAGCCATGAATCCCTCCTGTTACTGACCTAACGTCAATGTTTTCAACATTATCGATTTAGTTGTATTAAGCACTTCAACGTTGGCTTGATAACTACGGGAAGCGGAAATGGTGTTAATCATTTCTCCGACCACATCAACATTTGGCATCCGCACATAACCCTTTTCATCAGCCAGTGGGTGTCCCGGCTGATATTCAAGGCGGAAAGGGGTAGGATCATCCACAATTTCACTGACTCTGACGCCGCCTGTTTCTTGCCCCGCCGCTGCGGCAACCCGGAAAACCACCTGTTTAGCCCGGTATGGCTGACCATCAGGCCCTGTGACACTATCGGCATTTGCCATATTGCTGGCACTGACATTTAATCGTTGGGATTGCGCTGATAATGCCGAACTAGCAATATCAAAAACACTGAGTAAAGACATTGCCCTTATCCTTGCTGTAAGACTGACATCATGCTTTTAACTTGAGAGCTGGTCGCAGTCAGTTCAGCCTGATATTTCAAGCTGTTATCCATAAAATTGCTGCGTTCCATATCCATATCCACCGTGTTGCCATCCATCGCTGCCTGATAAGGCACCCGATACAGTAAGTCCATCTCCATTCTCTTCTGAGGCTGAATAGGAATATGCCGATCGGATGTCAGCGTCAGCCCGATCCCGTTTCCGGTAACCCGACCGTGTGCAATGGTTTTTTTCAGTTGTGTGGCGAAATCAATATCCCGCGCTTGATAACCGGGCGTATCCGCATTGGCGATATTAGCGGACAATATTTCTTGTCGCCGTGATCGCAATGACAGGGCTTCCTGCTGAAAATGAAAGGCTGCATCTAATTTATCGAGCATATTCCTCCCTCTAATGTGACTGACTTATATTGTGAACCTTAATAGCGCTTTTCGCGATCGCGAAATTCGCAGTAAACAGAATAAACGCAGAAGGAAAAGCCTATCGGATGAATAGACGCTAATTGGATTGCTATTTATCCCATTGGCCGATATTCAATGTAGGTACACTTATATACGACTAAATGTACGCGACTAAAAGGCAGCGTATTGACCTACAGAAATAATGAGAGCGAGAAGATGCAAGCTATAAATATTATCGGGCTGTTCGCATTTTTCTTTATCACTTCGATGGCATGGGGCAATAATTTACCCCAAGCTATAGAGCACTATTTCCAGCGGATACACCGGGATAATCATCATAAAGTTTCTGTTAACATCAAAACCCCTGAACAACAATGGCCTCAGTGTGAACAGCCAGAAATTCAACCCGCTATCGGTGGTCAAAACTGGGGAAATCTCTCTTTACCTGTTATCTGCTATCAACAACGCAAATTCATTCAAGTCTCTGTCAGTGTGACAGGGAATTATCTGGTTACCCGCCGAGCTATCTCGCGTAATGATGTTTTATCAGATAAAGATTTTCAGGTCAGAAGTGGATTACTGGAAAGACTACCGCATGATCTGGTCATTAACAAAAATGAGATAAAAAATAGTATTGCGATACGTAACATCCCGGCGGGGCAGGCAATTACTCATAATATGTTACGCCGCCCGTGGGTTGTACGGTCAGGCCAGAGTGTGGCGGTGATTATACAGGGAAATGGCTTTCAGATACGAAACGAAGGGAAAGCTATTAATAACGCCGCTATTTCTGATAAAGTCAGGGTTCGAATAAATTCAGGACATGTTATAACCGGCCAGGCATTAGAAAACGGCAATGTAAAAATCATGTTATAAGTTCTAAAGTTTTCGTTCACTGTGCCGATATAACCAGCAGAGCACGATTTGCAGGTATGCAAATGGCATGTAACCTGCTCCGATCCATAGGTGAACCTATGCCTGGCCATAAAGGATAATGATTATGAGTATCGAACGCACTCACCCCTTATTAGCTATCGCTGCTGTTCAACAGCGACCAACTAATGAAAGCGCTCAGGGCACCCGAAAAACCGCCGGCGTTACCTTACAAAGCAGCGATGCACAAGTAAAACTGAGCGAAGCACAAACAAAACTGGTTCAACCAAGCAGCCAGGATATCAATATCCAAAAGGTGCAAAAGTTGAAAGAAGCTATTGCTCACGGAACCTTAAAAATGAACAGCGGTAAAATAGCAGACGCTCTGCTCAAAGAAGCCGCCGAAAACTTTCAATACGATAAGAAATAATTAAACCGGCTATGGAAGAACTTCAACAATTACTCAAACAGCAAGTGACCTATTTGACCTCGCTGACCCAAGCTATGGCGGAAGAACAACGTATTCTGTGTGAGGGTTTTATTGAAGCACGAGATTTGCACCAGATAACAGAACGAAAAATTTTTCTGTTGTCCGCACTTAGCCATTCAGAACAGCAACGTCTTAATTTGAGCAAAGCATTAAACATCATTGCGCCTTATGATAAGCAACCTTTGCTGGCCACATTATGGCAACAGATCGGCAAAGCGGTTATCCGGGTTCGTGATTTAAACACCCATAACGGTTCGTTGTTAACCCAGCATCTTGATTTAAATAGCAAAGCCATTGCTTTCCTAAAAAGTCATCATAGCCCATCTCTTTATGGTTCAGACGGCCAAGCTGCCCGTTACAGCATGCTTTCCGGCCACAAAGTTCAGGTTTGATTCAGTGCATTACCGCCCATTGCGGTAGTGCTACTTTTTATTGTTTTGATAGTATTTTTAAGCACCACCTTCCTGTTCAAACCGAGCTTCGTCGCTGCTCACAGAGTCCTCAAGCATGAATAATTCAAACGAAACGAAATGTACTGTGAAACAGTTGTTGCAATCAGGGAAGAAAAGATTAGCAAAAATCACCATTTGTAAGCCAACGTAACAATTGTGCAACGATAACGTTTTGCATGTTACGAAAATATATTGCAGAATAGGGATAAACGACAACGAATATTGACAATATAATTTTTAATTACGCAACATACGAGTTTCAACTTCAGGAACAATATTGATGCACAAGCAACTAAAAAAAAGAAAATCGAGCGGACAACAGATACCAAAAACGCCTCAGCAACAATTCAAAACTTACTGGAAGTCCATCGAAAAATACCAATTGAAGATCGCCAAGCTACAACAGCAACAAGACGAATTGTTCATGCGCTTTCAACAGGAGATCTTACCGGTAGAACATCAATATATGCAGTCCAGATATGATAAAGCGGCACGGTTGCTTTCATTTGCCGATAAAAAATCGCTGGGGAAAAACCAGCGAAGAGAATTATTTGTCTGGATAGAAGAAGAGCTTGCTGAGTTATGTACTTACCCCTTTAACGAAAACCTTGATCTCAATAAGTTGACCGATCACTTTTCCAATCTTCATGCGTTTAAAGAAGAGGAAATTCCGACACCAGAACAGATGGCTGAGATCCGGCAGACTTTTGGTGAATATTTTGATTTTAATGAAGAAATATCTGATGAAGAATTACTTGATATGATGAAAAACCCTGAAAAAATGCGTGCCGCCATAGAGCAGCATTTTCAACGGGAATCAGAACATTTCTACGATGAATATGATGCAGAAGAGACCATTGACTTCGACCCTGCGGAAGAAGACCAGAAAAAACTGGATTCTTTGTTTAAATCGCAGGAAGTGAGCCAAATGTATAGAAAAATAGCCAAGGTACTGCATCCAGATCGTGAACAGGATTTAGATGAGAAAAAGAAAAAAAACCAATTGATGGTACAGTTATCACAAGCCAAGAAAGATAATGATGTCTGGACGATAATAAACATGTATCACAAGTACATTGATCCAACTTTCAGTTTTAACAGCCGGGATATATCCGACATCAATAAATTGCTCAAAGCACGTATAGATATATTAGCCAATGAACTTAATCAGCTAAAAAAATCTGATTCGTTACCGGGCATGATTTGGCGCACACTGGGAGGTGAAACATCGAAGGCAATAGAGAATAACCTCCACGAACATTGCAAAAAATTGCGGCAAAATATAGAAAACGAAATCCAACTGCGCGAAAGCTTACGCTCACTCACTGTACTAAAAAGCTACCTTGCAGAACGACGTGATGCCTTAGAATTTGAACAAGAAATGATTGACTATTTTTTCAAACAATATTGAATCCGCTGAGTCTGACGTAAATTTCAGCAGCTTACTTATATAGTTTACCGACCATTAGCCGCACACTGCGTCAGTGCATTACCACCCATTGTGGTAGTCCCATTTCCTTGTAATATATACAAAAAATGGGGCTATCCTAGATTAGACCATCATTTGATATTCTCAAAAACATAAACTGCACCGGCTTTGGGCTTAGAATCGACACTCTCTACTGCTGCACCAACAGCAAAACTTGTCCCCGCCTTATTCAGGCCAACAGGTCCACCAAAACCATTTAAATTGTCTGAAGGGTTCAAAATCTCCATCGGTGTTTCCATATTCCACTTATTATTCAGACAGGTATATACATACACCCTGGAAGACGTTCCCACTGCCAGACGATCTCCCTCGTCATTCAGTTCGAGAGAACCGCCAAAATTCTTTACGTCACTTGCAGGAACCGAAAACTTAATGGGATTTTCTCTATCCCAGATCCCATTCGTGCGTGTATACACATAAATCGTGCTTATTGTGGAATCATCGTAACCATGCACCGCCAGACAGTTTCCTGCGGCACTCAGGGCGATAGCCTTGCCAAAATCAAGAGAACTCGAAGGGACCGGAAACTTAATGGGATTTTCTCTATCCCAGATCCCATTCGTGCGTGTATACACATAAATCGTGCTTATTGTGGAATCATCGTAACCATGCACCGCCAGACAGTTTCCTGCGGCACTCAGGGCGATAGCCTTGCCAAAATCAAGAGAACTCGAAGGGACCGGAAACTTAATGGGATTTTCTCTATCCCAGATCCCGTTCGTGCGTGTAAACATATAGAACGTAGAATGTAACGTAGGTGGTTTGTATTCGCACCCAGCCACCAGACAGTCTCCTGCTGCGTTCAAGCTGATACCCAAGCCAAAGATTTCAGTGCGGCTCGGAGCCGGAAACCAAACGGGCTTTATTACATCCCAGACGCCATTTGTGCACATATGTACACCAACCTCTTTTCGGAACTATTGGCCCCACTAGCTGCCAACGCCAAGCAACCTCCCGCCGCATCCAGACAGACATCCCATGAAAATCCATAATGATCACTTTGATAAGACTCAAGCACAATAGGAGTGCTTATATTCCACTCACCACTCTTCCGGCGCGTATATACATAGACTTTATTAATCATCCCAACCGCTAAACAGTCTCCCGCGGCATTCAGGCTAACAGAAGTACCAAAGTACTCCCTCGCTTTAGGAGAAGGAGAAACAATACGCGTCATCATAGTACGTTTCAAACCTAACACCTGCGTGATCTCCATCCGCTCCCACCGCGATAAACTGAAAAAATCCGCAAACTGAACCTGCCGATCGGCATCCAATTTCAGATACCCTCCCCCATCAAAAGAGAGTCCACCTTCTGGCTTCAAGGATAGCGCCAAAGCCCCCTGTTCAAAGTTTAACCCGCCAGAATGCTGGGTGTTGAGGGCCAGTTTTCCTTTGTCATCTCGTTTCAACCCTGTGGTTGAGCCATCACCCTGAGCGCCATCAATGATTTCATATGCCTTATATGCCTCATCAATCAAGCGGGAAAATGCTTCCGGCATGAGTCGAACACCAGATTTAAAACTCGCTTTCAATGAGTCAATGGTATTAATTTCTTTATCAGTCATCACATTTCCTCAAAAGCCAGCCGTATTAGACAGTCACCGTCATCTGTTTTCTGTCTTCTGTATGGGCATCAATTGATATTCTCAAAGATATAAACTGCACCGGCTTTGAGCTTAAAATCGACACTCTCTGACGTTGCGCCAACAACCAAACTCGTCCCCGCCTTATTCAGGCCGATAGGCCCACCAAAACCATTTAAATTATCTGAATTGCCTGAAGGGTTCAAAATCTCCATAGGCGTTTCCATATTCCACTTATCATTCAGACAGGTATACACATACACCCGGGAAGCCGCCCCCACTGCCAGACGATCCCCAGCATCATTCAGTTCGAGAAAATTGCCAAAATATACGTCACTTGTAGGAGCCGAAAACTTAATGGGATTTTCTCTATCCCAGATCCCATTCGTGCGCGTATACAGATAAACCTCCCTAACAACATTAGTGGATTGATAAGAACTTGAACCCACCACCAGACGATCTCCCTCTGCATTCAGGCTAAAAACCTTGGTAAAACGACGTAATTCATCTTTAGGGGCCATAAACTTAATGGGGTTTTCGCTATCCCAGATCCCATTCGTGCGTGTATACACATAAATCGTGCTTATTGTGGAATCATCGTAACCATGCACCGCCAGACAGTTTCCTGCGGCACTCAGGGCGATAGCCTTGCCAAAATCAAGAGAACTCGAAGGGACCGGAAACTTAATGGGATTTTCTCTATCCCAGATCCCGTTCGTGCGTGTAAACATATAGAACGTAGAATGTAACGTAGGTGGTTTGTATTCGCACCCAGCCACCAGACAGTCTCCTGCTGCGTTCAAGCTGATACCCAAGCCAAAGATTTCAGTGCGGCTCGGAGCCGGAAACCAAACGGGCTTTATTACATCCCAGACGCCATTTGTGCGCATATGTACACCAACCCTCTTTTCGGAACTATTGGCCCCACTAGCTGCCAACGCCAAGCAACCTCCCGCCGCATCCAGACAGACATCCCATGAAAATCCATAATGATCACTTTGATAAGACTCAAGCACAATAGGAGTGCTTATATTCCACTCACCACTCTTCCGGCGCGTATATACACAGACTTTATTAATCATCCCAACCGCTAAACAGTCTCCCGCGGCATTCAGGCTAACAGAAGTACCAAAGTACTCCCTCGCTTTAGGAGAAGGAGAAACAATACGCGTCATCATAGTACGTTTCAAACCTAACACCTGCGTGATCTCCATCCGCTCCCACCGCGATAAACTGAAAAAATCCGCAAATTGAACCTGCCGATCGGCATCCAATTTCAGATACCCTCCCCCATCAAAAGAGAATCCACCTTCTGGCTTCAAGGATAGCGCCAAAGCCCCCTGTTCAAAGTTTAACCCGCCAGAATGCTGGGTGTTGAGGGCCAGTTTTCCTTTGTCATCTCGTTTCAACCCTGTGGTTGGGCCATCACCCTGAGCGCCATCAATGATTTCATATGCCTTATATGCCTCATCAATCACATGAGAAAAGGCTTCCGGCATGAGCCGAACACCAGACTTAAAACTCGCTTTCAATGAGTCAACAGTACTAATTTCTTTATCAGTCATAATATGTCCTCAAAAGCCGTATTAGACAGTCACCGTCACCTGTTCTCTGTTCTCCGTTTTCTGTCCTCTGTCTTCTGTCTTCTGTCTTCTGTCTTCATTTGACATTCTCAAAGGTATAGACTGCACCGGCTTCAGGCGCGGAACCGACCTTGGTTAAAACTGCACCAACCGCCAAACTCGTTCCTAACTTATTCAAACTGACAGCCTTACCAAAACCATTTACATTGTCTAAATTGCCTGAAGGGTCCAAAATCTCGATAGGTGTTTCCATATTCCATTTACCATTCAGATGGGTATACACATACACTCGGGAAGCCGCCCCCACTGCCAGACGGTCTCCCGCATCATTCAGTTTGATAGTGCAGCCAAAATACGTTACGCCACTTGCAGGAGCCGAAAATTTAATGGGATTTTGTGTATCCCAGATCCCATTCGTACGCGTATACAGATAAACCTTCCCATTAATAATGGGTGAGTCATCATCCGCCCCCACCGCCAGACGATCTCCCTCTGCATTCAGGCTAAAAACCTTGCCAAAACCGGGTGAACTATCTTCAGGGGGATTGAACCTAATGTAGCCTTCATCCCAAGTCCCATTCGTGCGTGTATACACACAAACCATGTTTATTGCAGGAGAAGGATAATTAATATTGGTACCATGCACCGCCAGACAGTTTCCCGAAGCACTCAGACAAATCATGGCAACCTCGTTACCATAATCCGAAAAATAAAGCTTAATGGGGCTTTCTCTGTCCCAGATCCCATTCGTGCGTGTATACACATAGAGCTGAGATCTGTCTCCCCCCACCACCAGACAGTCTCCTACTGCGCTCAAGCTGACATTTACATCATAGCCGCTATAAGAACGCTGGATTGGAAACACAATGGGATTTTTTGTATCCCAGACGCCATTCGTGCGCATATACACACAAGCATCCATTTTATAAACATCGGTTTCTCTTAAGTATCCTACTGCCAGGTTATCTCCCTCCGCATCCAGACCGACACTCCATGAAGCACTGCGATATTTATCGCCATAAGCCTCAAACACAATGGGCGTGCTTGTATTCCACCACTCATCCTTCCGGCACATATACAAATAGAGCACTTTCTCCATCCCAACCACTAAGCAATCTCCCGCCGCGTTCAAGCTAACAGAAGTGCCAAAGCGTTCATTCTCTTTAGGGGAAGGAGCAACAATACGCGTCATCTTGGTGTTGGTACTGCGTTTCAAACCCAACAACTGTGCGATCTCCATCCGCTCCCACCGCGATAAACTGAAGAAATCGGCAAACTGAACCTGCCGATCGGCATCCAATTTCAGACGCTTTCCTCCATCAAAAGAGAGTCCACCTTCTGGCTTCAGTGACAGCGCCAAAGTTCTCTGATCAAGGTTTAACCCGCCAGAATGGTGAGTGTTGAGGGCCAGTTTTCCTTTGTCATCTCGTTCCAGCCCTGCGGTCGGGCCATCCCGCTTATCACCATCAATGATTTCATATGCCTTATATGCCTCATCAATCAAATGGGAAAATGCTTCAGGCATGGGCGGAACACCAGACTTAAAACTCGCTTTCAATGAGTCAACAGAACTCATTTCTTTATCAGTCATAATATGTCCTCAAAAGCCGTATTAGGCAGTCACCGTCATCTGTTTTCTGTTCGCTGTTTTCTGCTTTCTGTCCCAGCATTCAATAACAACTTGGCAATTTGTTCCCTCGTCTCCTCAGGAAGCAATTTAAAAGCTTGTGCTGAAACCGCTACAGTACCATCCACCGACAACGCCCCAGATTTATCCAACATCAATCCCCCATTGGGCTGTAGCCTTAACGCAAGCCCTCCCGGTTCCACCGCGATGCCATTGCCAGTCTTAACCGCCAAGCGGTTATCGATAATCTGCAATCCGACCCCCGGATGATAAGCTTGATCACCATCCTGCCAACCAAAAAGCTGTCGCCACAACGTGGCCCAATCAATCAGTGAATAAAATGCAGCCTCAGTCGGGATCTTGCCAGGGGCGAAGTGGGTACCAAGCTGACTGACCGTTTCATCTGTTATCTCTTTCGCCATCGTCTTTTCCTCATTTAGCTAGTCGTAAAGGTAAACTTTCCCTTCGCCACTTTTCCAGCCACTGGCGCCAATCGCCAATGTATTGGCGTCACCGCTAAAACAAACACCGGCGCCAAATTTATGGTTTGATTCCCCATCTAGCTCCAGTAACCTGCCCTGCATAATCCACTGTTCATTCTGATAGCTAAACCACCACACCGCCCCGGTTTGCACACCTGTGTCATTTTTACCAACAGGTGTTGACACCACCAGTATCTGGCCGTCACTACTCAAAGAGAGTTCGCTGCCAAACCTTTCCCCGGCACTCACCGCTTCTCTCAGTATCCCCATAACTTGCCATACATTACTGTGACGCTGGTACAGATAGACCGCACCAATATTGTTCTTCTCTCCCGGACACCCCACCGCCAGAATATTGCCGCTATCGCTCAGGCTGAGACTAGCGCCAAAGTCGTCTTTGCTGATGGTTAAAGGCGAAGTCAACGGATTGAGCGGCAGTTGCGGCTGCCAGTATTCCTCATGACGATGAAATATCGTCACTTCACCATTACCATTACGCCCCGTTGCCGCCACTGCCAAGGTTGAACCATCCGCACTCAAACTTAGTTTGCCGCCAAACATATCGCCCTGTGCCGGAGAAGCTAAGGTCAGACGCTCACCAAGCTGTGACCATTTCTTTCCGTCATACTGATAAAGATACGCTGCGCCGCAGTTAGTCAATAAACCCGATCTCCAGCCATAAGAACCTACCGCTAATAGTGTGCCATCAGCGCTCAAACTCACAGCGCAACCGAAATGCTGCTGAACGTTCGCCTCACTAAGCCAAATTTTGGCCGATTTCTCCCACACACCATTTGCCAATCTGTGATAAACGAACACTGAACCATGCCCGCCATCACTGTTTCGGTTATCAATACCCACCGCGAGAATATTACCGTTTCGATTCAGACTTAGCGCTCTGCCGCCATAACCACTAACGTAATCAGCGAATTGCTGCCGCCAACCATTATCGGTATAAGAAAATAGATATACAGGTTCCTTAGCCTCTGCCCCACTAAGCGCGATAGTTTTCCCATCGCCGCTGACACTGACAACAGCGCCAAGGTTTTTATTGTTACCGTTGGTCGGCAAATCAAACGCGGGCAACTGCGCCTTACTTGCTGCCATCTCCTCAGCATGAATCAGCCAACGGTAAAGCTCCCTTTTTTGTTCCTCTGTAAAACTCTCAAACAATGCCAGCGACAATTTAAAGTCGGGGCGTAATCCCAATTCGCCATTAATGAACTGTAAGCCGCTGCTCTTATCAATATTGACAGCAATTTCACGGTCTTCCCCGATATGCACCCCTTCTCCGGGATTCACTAAGAGTAAATTCACTTCATCCAGATCCCGGTTCAATCCTGCTCCTGGATTATTATCGGCCTGATCAGCATCCAGCCCGGCCAAACGCCGCCCTTCCGCCGCTATTTGCACCAATTGAGCATAATTTTCACTTTTCGGCAGGGAATATAATTTAAACCAGGATTTGACTTCCTCTTTATCCAACGGATTATTCTCGCTGGATGTAATAGATGTCTTGCTGTTAGCCATTAATACCTCCAATTCAGAATGACAGATAAGTTGATGTTATTACACGCCGTTCTATTCTTTTATTTTCGGGATAAACAATATTCTGGCTTTATCCCTCTCTTGATACTTCTCTTTATTCTAATTGACCGCTTTATCGGTAAACTTTACCGAATCGTCGGGCATGGTGATATGTTTAGCCCCTAAACGGGCATTCCTTCTCTGGGTACAAACAGCACCTCTGCGGCTTTTAGCTGTTCGTAGTCTTTCTTACTCCAGAAGAATTCTTTATCGGCAAACTTCGCCAAATCATCGGGTGTGGCAACATGTTTAATCCCCACACCGCGTATTTTTTCTGCGGGTATAAACAACACCCTTACAAATTCTATCTGCTCGTAGGTTTCCTCACTCCAGTAACCTTCTTCATCGACAAACCTCACCAAATCACCGGGCGTGGCGACATATTTAATTCCCAAGCCAGGTGGAATCTCTCCGGCTGGCGTAAACAACACTTCCGCAATTTTCATCTGTTCATAGGTTTCTTCATGCCAGAAGAGTGATTGATCAGCAAACTTCGCCAAATCATCGGGTGTGGCAACATGTATCACGACAATATCTTCTTGATGTAGCGGCGGTTCGGTGGACATAATGTTCCCCCTATTAATAAAGTCAGACCTTGGTTAATGTGTTATAGTTGATAGTTGATACTGCCCTCGGAAGACTCGCTCCCGATGATTCTTATCTAATATTTAACTTGACTACGCTATTCGTTTTTCGTATGACACAACCAGCTATATTTAAGCATTATAGAAAAGCGAGTTTTTGCCAGTTATTTGATGAAAATTTAATTGCTTTTTTTTAGAAATCTCATATAAAAAGATATTATTTAAATAACATTCGACTAGTGCCGCAATAACCATTCATTTTATTAGATTTAAATCAATCAACCAAGAATTTTATTATGAAAAATATAATAATCAATGACACTTATAAATGTTACATATTTACACCAAGCTATTTCATTGCTAAATAATAAAAATTTTACTTTAATAATTAAGAAAATATCGCGTACACTTAAATAACACTAGAATTATAATTATCCACATTAAATAATTCATAACTGGGGAGAACCGATAAAATGTTAAAGGGAGATGGTTAATATATGCAAAAAAATTGTTAATAGCCATGTCAATTATCTCTTTAATTTTTCACAATATTAAACCAGACGGACAATTCATTTAAATTAAGAGATTTATTAACGAATAATAAAAAATTAACAATATGCAAAATATAAATTTCTAATATGGAATTTCAGATTTAATAGAATAGAAAACTAAGCATTCGTCAGCCAGCTTTATATCTGATAATAGGGTTGATAGTATGGAACATGAGAGTTACCTGGCGTTTTGTTTAAGATTTCAAATCTATACAAAAACCGGCAACTCTCAATTTTTCAAGGTTCTGTATCAGTACGAGTCGCACCTAATACACATTAAATTAACTTAATCGATTATTTCCCAAATATCTTAGTTTTAGCTGGTATTCCATCTGAGAATTTCGTACCACTCCAGTCTATCCGATTGGGTGGTATGCCGAATTTTTTCCACGTTAATTTAACAGGCACTCCAAGTATGCATGCAGCAATAAACCGATGCTGACCATCCATGATGTGAGTAAGCCCCGTCTGGCTATTGCGCCAGACAACGATTGATATTGGATTTCCCTTTGTTTTGAAGTTTGCTATTTTTTCGTCAACAACTGTTTGAAAAACTTCTGCTTGAGCGGGTAGTGGTGCATAATTCCCAATATCCCTTCGTCCTACAGGACTGCCTTTTAATATTGATGTGTCATATGTGTCCTCATTTCCTTTTAGTTGAGGTCCGTTTTCTGTTTTTCTTAATGTTACGGGATTTAACATATTTTTATACATATTTAACTCTCATCCTTTTGAATTGTGTAGGGAATCAGATATTACTGAATTTTCTTTTTTCGTCACCCAATTTTGTGTATTATTTTTTATCTTTCCTTTATCACTCTTTTATTCAGCATTTGACTGTTTAACCCGTTATTTATTATTCTCACTCAGTATGACTTGATCTATTTTTAATCTATTTCGAGAATTTTTTAATATCAGCCACGGACATAATATTCGTCATGAATAAACTTAATAATCGTTCACGTAATACATTTAGGCACAAAACACCCAATGAATTATTTTCACATAAAAAAGTTCACTTATTATATGAGCGCACAAATATTAAATATAAAATTTATTTTTTAAGAATCTAAATTAACTTAAAAATAATTCACTTATTTTTTGATATTAGATTATTATTACTAACCTATAAGTACATTAGCAATTATTATTTAATAATGAAAAAACCGAAGTGAATAGAAATCACTTCGGTGATACTTGTAAAAAAATGCTATTGATACCGCTATCCGTTACCACCAATGGTCGCGGTCATACGAATCTGACGGTTATCACTGATTTCAAGATTAGATAAAACCACTAATTGAGGCAAAGCCCTACGCAAGAAACGCGATAACAGCGGGCGTAATGCATGATTAACCAACAGTACCGGAGGCGCGCCCAACATTTCCTGACGTTGTAGTGCTTCCATTGCCTGCCGTTGCAAGTTATCCGCCAATCCGGGTTCCAAACCACCGCCATTTTGTAACGCCTGAATTAACAAGCGCTCAAGGCCCGCATCCAATCCGATGACCTGAATTTCCTGCGCTCCGGGGAACCACTGTTGAGCAATTGCCCGACCAAGCGCAATTCTAACCAAAGATGTCAATTCATAAGGATCAGTTTGTCCAGGCGCATGTTCAGCCAAGGTTTCAATAATTGTCCGCATGTCTCGAATCGGCACTTGTTCGGACAACAGATTTTGAAGCACCTTGTGCAAGGTTGTCAGATTAACAACATCAGGAATAAAGTCCTCGGTCAGTTTAGGCATCTCTTGGCTGACTCGCTCAAACAGTTGCTGGGCTTCCTGACGACCAAACAGTTCATTGGCATATTGCGTCAACAGATGATTCATATGGGTCGCAACCACCGTACTGGCGGCAACCACCGTGTACCCCTGAACCTGAGCTTGCTCTCTGAGGCTATCATCAATCCAAACCGCAGACAGGCCAAAAGCGGGATCTTTCGTGATATCACCTGGCAATTCCCCCACGGCGCCACCGGGATTAATCGCCAGCCAGCGCCCCGGATGCGCTTCACCACGACCAATTTCTACCCCTTTCATCAGAATACGGTAGCCCGCTGGGGCCAGTTCAAGGTTATCCCGGATATGAACAACTGGCGGTAAGTATCCCATCTCTTGGGCAAATTTCTTACGAATGCCGCTGATTCTACCCAATAACTCACCATTCTGGCGAAAATCAACCATCGGGATCAGGCGATATCCCACTTCCATACCCAAAGGATCTTCAAGCTGAACATCGGACCATGAAGCTTCTGATGTCTGTTGCTGCTCTTCTATTTTTGGTTTTTCTGTATTTATTGCCGGCGCATCAGTACGGCGATACAGATACCAGCCAAGACCAGCTAATGCCGCGGTAAATAACAGGAAAACAAAATTGGGCATTCCCGGTACCATGCCCAACAATCCGAGAACACCCGCGCTCAACATCATCACTCTGGGATTGTTGAACAGTTGAGTTACCATCTGCTGACCAACGTCCTGATCCGTTGCTACACGGGTAACAATAACACCCGCCGCAGTAGAAATAATGAGAGCAGGTAACTGTGCAACCAAACCATCACCAATGGTTAACAGGGTATACGCTTCTCCCGCATCCCCCAAACTCATACCATGTTGGGCCACACCAACAATTAAGCCGCCAACGACGTTGATAACTAAGATCATCAATCCCGCAATCGCGTCGCCGCGCACAAACTTACTGGCGCCATCCATCGAACCATAAAAATCCGATTCTTGTGTCACTTCAGCACGGCGTTTCTTCGCTTCTTCTTCACCAATTAATCCGGCATTTAAATCGGCATCAATTGCCATCTGTTTACCTGGCATGCCATCCAACACAAAACGGGCGCCCACTTCGGCAATCCGCCCTGCACCTTTAGTAATGACCATAAAGTTAATCAATACCAAGATGATAAATACCACAATACCGATAGCAAAGTTGCCACCAACCAGAAAATGGCCAAATGCCTCTACAACGTGCCCCGCTGCCGCAGAACCCGTATGCCCTTCCAATAAAATGATACGGGTTGAAGCTACATTAAGAGATAAGCGCAATAACGTGGAGAACAGCAAGATGGTCGGAAATGCGGCAAAATCTAGCGTACGCCGGGTAAACATCGCCACCAGCAACACCATGATTGATAGCGCTATGTTAAACGTAAACAGCAAATCAAGCATGAATGGCGGCAATGGCAATACCATCATCGACAAAATCAAGAGGATCAATACCGGCCCGGCAAGCATTTGCCATTGCGAGCCTTTCATATTGCCCGGTAAACGAAGTATAGAGGCCAGATTAGCCATGACGATTATTTTCTCCAGCAAAATCCAGTGCTGGCGGCACTGGCAGATTTTCAGGTTTCTTCGGCTTCAAGCCGCCTTCCCGTTTCCAACGTTTCAATTGGTAGACCCAAGCCAGAACTTCCGCGACGGCTGCATAAAGTGTCGCGGGGATTTGCCCGCCAACTTCACTATGGCGATAAAGTGCCCTGGCAAGTGGCGGCGCCTCAAGTAATGGAATGCGATTTTCTGTACCTATTTCTTTAATCCGTAATGCAATAATCCCCGCCCCTTTCGCCAATACTTTCGGCGCACCCATCGCTTTTTCATCATATTTCAGCGCAACAGCATAGTGAGTCGGGTTGGTGACAATGACATCCGCTTTCGGTACATCCGCCATCATACGCTGACGGGCAGCCGCCCGTTGTTGCTGACGGATACGCGCTTTAACATGTGGGTCCCCCTCTTGTTCTTTAAATTCATCCTTTATTTCCTGCCGGGTCATTCTCAGTTTTTTCAAATGGCTGTATATCTGATAAACAACATCGAAAGCCACCATCGGTATCAACATGAAAACCACTACATAACCGGCGAATATCAGCATTTGCATAGCATCATCCAGCGCCAACAATGGCGGTTGAGCTATGAGCCGCAACATGGCAGGCCAGTTCATCCAAAGGAACAAAGCGGCGCCAATACCGACAAATCCTGCTTTAAGTAGTGCTTTGAATAATTCCGCCAACGCATTCATTGAAAAAATACGTTTCAGGCCAGAAATGGGATTCAATTTTTTCGGATCAAATTTGATGGATTTGGTACTGAACACTAATCCACCCAATAGCGCCGGAGCACTTAATGCTACTAACACTAATCCGGCAAAAACCGGCAACAAAGCCAAAACAGCTTGCTGGAGCAATCTGCCAATCTGTTGAACCATCTGTTTATCATTGCTGACTACATTGTGATCAAAGCTAAACCCTTCAAACACCATCAACGACAATTCATGCGTCATTGACTGACCACTTATCCAGAGCAAACTTAAACCACTGGTCAACATCAATATAGAACTCAGCTCTCTGGAGCGGGCTATCTGCCCCTCTTTGCGGGCTTTTTCCCGCTTATGGGGAGTGGGTTCTTCTGTTTTCTCAAGATCGCTATCTTCAGCCACGGATTTCCTTGTCAGCGTTTAAAACATTGTCGGTCAGAAAATATGGAATCAAATGGCTGTTAGCATGACAAAAGAGAAAAAATCCGATGGCTGGAACAATGGGAAATTTGACCGGGTATTTGCGGGATCAAGTTCAACAACAAACACGATTAACAATGAAAAAATCAGCGAGGTTACATTTTCCAAAATCAATGATAAAGCCAGCTAATCAAACTGTTATCCACTTATCATCAGAGCTAGCAGCAAAGAATTCGATTTTATTTTCATTAATTTCTGAACTTTTTTATATCTCTTTAACTCAAATCTTTTGCATTACAGATCAATTATTGCTTTTTAAGTTGTAACGATATGGTAATTATTTCAGTTAAACAAACGATTAATGTGGTTAGTCAAAGGGGAAGTGAAGTAGATGGCAATAGGGTATTACCTGCTCGTTGGTGACAAAACCACCTGTGGCGGACAGATTATTACGGGTGATCACACCATGACATTCAATGGGCGAGCAACCGCGCGTGAAGGAGATAAGGTCACCTGCGGCAAGCATCCCGGTACTTATATGATTGTCGGCGGTATATCAGACATGTTTGATATGGGGCAACGATTAGCTGGCACACTGGATAGTGTCAGCACCTGCCCTTGTCGGGCCCGGTTTATCAATTCGGTTATGGACAGCTACGAGAAGCAGGAACAGCCTCGACATCAAGCGGTAGCGCCTGCTTATATGGCGTCATCACCAATGAAGGAAGCAACAACGGTTCAGCCCAACACTCCACCGGTGACACAGGCACCGCCTCCACCGATCCCGGTATTTGCCAAATCTCGTCAGCGGGGCAAAGGCTGTACCGATGCCGGTACAGAAACTGAACCGGCAAATAATTTCGGTAGGATGGGGATATATCAGGTTCCATCATCGCCCGCACCCGTCACGGAATCAAAGCCTGCACAGCCCCCGCAAGGCAAAAAACACCCACCAGAACCGGATAAGCCACAGGATAAAAAATTACCGTGGTATAAACGGTGGTTTAGTAGCAGCAAAGATAAGGCCGAAGTCGCTGCGACTGCTGTAGCTGCAACGACTCGCAGCGCGGTAGCGGATGGCGAAGCGCTGGTGATGCGTTACATTGGTGGTGGCGTTACCAGTGCCGGGCATTGGCTGGCGGCGCCGAACCCGTTGACAGTCGGATTAATGGGGCTGTTTTATTCACCGGGATTGAATGAGGGCGAAGAGGATTACTTAAACCGATATCATCTTAGTGAAATTGCGGAACGGTTCGGTAAAGCGCCGACTCGCGTTCGTTTTCGCTGGATCAGAGATGAAAAAATCGGCAGGATGACAGTTCAGGGCTATCACGTCAGCCCGGAAAGTGGTCTGGATAAAGTGCCGGTTCATATGATGAGACTGAATCCGGCCACTGGTAATTATGAATTCTGGGAACCGGGAGAAAAATACCGGCCGACGATCTTATGGACGCCGAACGAACAGAAATTCAAAGTTCCACCCCATACCGGGAACGAGGAACAGCCGTTTATTCCATCGCAGATAACCGTATTGCCGATCCCGGATAAGATAGGCAGCGATATTGAATCGTTGCCGATGCCGGAAGAGAAGGATTTCCGCGATTATATTTTGATCCTCCCCATCCAGAATATGCCGCCGGTGTATGTGTATTTGAGTAAGCCGCCGGTGAAATTGTTAGAGGTGGATTTGTATAGTAATTTTGCGGGTAGGCCAAGAAATGGGATGCATGCTGATCATATGCCTTCGGCTGCTGCGGTTAAAAAGGCTCTGAAAAAAAGGTACCCAACACGTAAGCGGGAAGAATTAGATAATTTGTCTAAAGATGTTGCTGCAATCATTATTCCATCTGAGGTTCATCGAAAGTTTAGCGTAACTTATGGAGGTAGAAATTCTCCGATTCAAATAGAACAGGATGCAAAGGACTTAAAGGCAGCCGTGGATCGTGATTTTAATGCGATAAAACCAATATTGAAGAACTACGGTACAACAGAAGAGCAGGTTGAAAAAGCTAGATCGAAAATACACAAGATTAATCAGAAACAGGGGTTGTACGAATAATGACGATTAACATTGAAGCGTTAATTAATCACTTAGGTAGAACTTATCAGGAAATTTATAGTGAAGGGTTAATTCCTTATAAGACAAAGCCTAAAGGTGACTTAGGCTGTGATTATGTATCATTGAATATGGTTAGAGAAGGTGTGTATTTGGCGTTTAAAAGAGATAATAAGGAACTACTTGATGTGACTGTCACTTTAATTGATAAGGATAAGCCATCATACCAATTTCCTAATGCATTACCATCACCATTCGCCCCCAAAATGTCACGTAAATGGATTCATGAGCATTTTGGGGAACCTGAAAAATCTCATCCTCCCGAGATGATTATGAGGCACCAGTTTGGTTGGACAGAATTATATACATTACTTGATTTTCGTATTCCTACAAGTATGCAAATTTCTTATGATCTCACTGAACAGGTTGAATCTTTGACTTTTTTGCTCACCTCAGAAGTGGGCTGGTAGTCAATATAAAGAGGAGTTTTTTCTTGAGAGCCAATTCATTAATCAACAGCGTAAAAGGCTATATTGAAAATGAATTGGCTTAATTGAGAAAAGAGGTTATATAAATAATGGCGATTAACATTGAAGCACTAATAAATAGTTTAGGTAGGTCTTATCAGGAAATTTTTGATGAAGGATTAATTCCTTATAAAACGAAACCAAGTGGTTTTGCGGGTGATAGTATAGTATGCTTGGATATGGTTAAAGAAGGCGTTTTTCTGTCTTTTTATCGGGAAGGAAAGCGATTAAAAGAAATTACATTAACTTTGCTTGACGAGAGGAATTCTTTATACCAGTTTTCTAATGAATTGCCTTCGCCATTAATTCCAGTAATGTACCGACAGTGGGTTCATGAGCAATTTGGCAAACCAGAAAAATTTCTTCCACCGAGAAAAAGGCTTAAAAAAGATATTGGCTGGACTGAGCTATATACATTGCTGGATTTTCGTATTCCGACTAGTATGAAGTTTGATTATGATCTATTGGAGCAAGTTATATCAGTGACATTCTTACCCACCTCAGAAGTACGTTGGTAATTAATATAAAGAGAAGATTTTTCTTAAGAGCCAATTCATTAATCAACAGCTTGCAAAGCTAAGCTGAAAATGAATTGGCTTAATTGAGAAAAGAGTTATATAAATAATGACGATTAACATTGAAGCATTAATTAATAGTTTAGGTAGAACTTATCAGGAAATTTTTGATGAAGGGTTAATCCCTTATAAAACCAAGCCAACAGGAAATTCTGGAACTGAGTATATATCTCTAGATATGGTTAAAGAAGGTGTTTATCTTGCTTTTAAAAAGAAGAATAAAGTTTTATTTGATGTGACACTTACCCTATTGGATAGTGATAAACCATCATACACATTTCCAAATGAGTTACCATCACCACTGATCTCACATATGTCACGTCAGTGGATCCATGAACAATTCGGATTGCCTGAAAAGTCAAAAGAGCCAAAAGTGATAATGAAGCAAGAGTTTGGATGGGTTGACTTGTACACGATACTAGATTTTCGTATACCAACTAACATGCAAGTTGATTACGATTCATCAGAGCACGTTAAAGAAGTGACTTTTCTACCCACCTCAGAAGTTCGTTGGTAGTCAATAAAAGAGTTTTTTCTTAAGAGCCAATTCATTAATCAACAGCTTAAAAGGTTAAATTGAAGATGAATTAATTGGCTTAGTTGAGAAAAGAGGTTATATAAATAATGACGATTAACATTGAAGTGTTAATTAATCACTTAGGTAGAACTTATCAGGAAATTTATAGTAAAGGGTTAATTCCTTATAAAACAAAGCTTAAAGGTGACTTAGGCTGTGATTATGTATCATTGAATATGGTTAGAGAAAGTGTGTATTTGGCATTTAAAAGAGAGAATAAGATTTTATTTGTTGTGACAATTACCTTAATTGATCGAGATAAGCCATCATATCAATTTTCCAACGAGTTGCCATCTCCCCTAATTTCGATGATGTCTCGTCAATGGGTTCATGAACAGTTTGGAGAACCTGAAAAGTCGCATCCACCTGAGATGATTATGAAGCACCAGTTTGGTCGTAAGGACTTATATACATTACTTGATTTCCGTATTCCGACAAATATGCAGATCTCCTATGATTTACTTGACCGTGTAGAATACATAACATTCTTACCCACCTCAGAAGTACGTTGGTAGTCAACATAAAGAGAAGATTTTTCTTAAGAACCAGTTTATTAATCAGTAGTTTAAAAAATTAAACTGAAAATGAATTTGAATTGACTCAATCAAAAATGGAATAATTAATTGAATTTTAGGCAAAAAAAAGCACCCTCAAACCATGCTCGCCATTTTTCATCCGTAAATTGTATTTTAGTCAGTCCATCAATAACCTTCTAGAAAATGACTAAAACGCTCGCCTTTACCAATATCCAAACGCAAGCAATGCAAACAGTTCAATCATATATTACCCCTTAAGTGGGATTTGAGCTTTTTGTAGAGTGCGTCGGGTGCCAGATCAGCATCATTCGGCCAGCACACTGCGCCACACTCATCAACACGCGCTTGGGCAAAGAATTTCTGCTCTTTCAGTGGCTCTAACATGGGTCCGAACAACCGATCCGCGATGCACACCTCTCCATAGGTACCATCATCGAACGTCACCGCCAAGGTGTATTCTGGCTTTATTTCCACTTTCGTTACTCTGCGCATGATAATCACTCCAGCGGTTCAATCTTGTTGAGAGGCTGATGCTGCTCAGCCAGTTGCCAGTCATTCAGCAGATCCTGCCTGTGCTCAACCGCCCATTCGATGACCATAGCCTTTTGCTCGTTTGGGCAATGAGCCTTCCATGACCTCCAAGGTTTCAATTGAGATAATAGCCTCATGTTCACCGTAGTAAGCATGGAAATGAGGCGGATTATGGTCGTCGTAGTACATCCGGATCAGGATGCCAAAAAACTCACTGATAGTTGGCATTTGTAATGGCCTGAGAAACAATGATTCACCAATCACATAATGCTATTCAAAGTAGCACTAAGATTGACACTACTCAACCATTAAATACGAGATATAAATATCGAGAAAAGGAATCCTTTAGTTGGTTCATCAATCCCCAAATACGAATACCCAATATTTCTCAGATAGAACATTCACGACACTGTAGTGTGCAAGGATTAATGTTAAATGTGTTAGAGGGACAGATAGCTTATTGTCACAAAGAGAACAAAGTCACTGAATATTTCCTGCTTAGAAATGGATATGTTAGTAACGGCTTAACCAGAACTCAGGTTATTTAAGTTAATTTCCATCCGGAAACTCATTACCACCACCCATTGAAATTATTTTCCAATTTAAATATTAGATTAAAATAATTTCAATAGTCATTTCCACCTTTATCATTACAATAGAATATTATCTCTAATATATTTCTCCATTTTATTTACAGTAAATCTAATGTTTCATCGGCTAGTACCTGATCCCCTTCATGAGATGCTCATATATATTGATTGAAAAAATCTTATATCATCCTTTTATCACTCCAATTACTTCTCCTGATTTATAATTATCTTCATGAATATAATGTTAGATACTTTATCTCTGGCAGAATATCATGGCATTCTCGCAATTCACCAAGCACTAGCACATGTTTAATTCAATTTATCCCAAGTTAAACCTTTAATTCTTCTGGGGTTCCCTCTCTATATGGCACCAACGTCGTCCTATCTTGCGAATCAACCGCACAATGATTATTACCGACAACAACCATGACCAAATCGCTAGTTGCTTTAATCGCGTGATCTATTTGTCCATTCACAAAATAACAAACTCCAGGCTCTATTTCATGCTTTTCACCCGCATAAATAACATAACCCGTTCCTGCGAGCACAAATAAGATATGATGCCCTAAGTGAGTATGATTCTGCATCCCTTCATCTTTGCTGAAACGAATTAGATCAGCACCAAAGCCATCAAACGAAACTAATCCCTCACCCGTTCCCATACTGTTAACCATTTTATGACTTCTAGCCATTGTATCGACAACGAGATGTTCACCATTCCAGTGACAAAACCTATTTTTAATAAATTCCATATTACCTTCCTTTTATCTCTATAAATAAAATTTTAAAGTAACTATCATCTCTCTTTATTAATTTAAATAATACTATCTCTCTATCAAGTAAATAATATTTCCCAGTAAAATTTAATCATCACAAATTATATAGACAAATAAACTAACTGGTTACTAACAATATATCAAACAGAAATATGTAATTCCATAGTAGTATTTTACAAATATTCACTTTGTGATAACAATCACTGTAAAACGCTTATTTTAAATATCTTTGTAGAAGATAACCTCAGTTTAAAATGATATTATCCAAAAATTAGGTTAATTATATTATTAAATCAGGACAATAATAACATTAACCAAACTGGCCTTAATCCTCACTAAAAATAACTATTTCAAAGATGTATATACCCTATGGATTTCAAGATGGATCGCGACGGCAAGGGAGCGAATCCCCGGGAGCATAGATAACTATGTGACCGGGGTGAGCGAGTGCAGCCAACAAAGAGGCAACTTGAAAGATGACGGGTATAAATACAAATTTTTTATTTTAACCAAGAAATATATAAAATTAATCCTACTACTACTCTCAATAAAAATCTTATTATGCTACAGCAGCTAACATACTCATTAGAGAAATACCCTTTAACTGCTCAAGCATCGTTTTAATTAAATACTACTTTCTTAGCCAAATCCGCCGAGGACCTTCTTTCAATACAAACGGAAACATAAGACAAAATCATAACCACCCGCATAGCGGGTGGTTTGCTCTAGCCCTATAAGGGCATGTTACCGACTGCGCCTAAATGACGCGGCTTTCTCTTCGTTCAAGCTAAGTGTCTTTGCTGCTTTGGCTTACCCCTTGAAGGGGTCGTTATACTCTTGTGTACTTAGTTTATCCTGAAGTAAATCTGACTTTTCTTGCTCTCTGATATATTTACGGATTGTCGCTTCATTCAACCCCACTGTGCTGACGTAGTAACCTTCCGACCAAAACTTCCGGTTGCCAAA
>NZ_CAWNXG010000045.1:0-37061 GCF_963878145.1 Photorhabdus sp. S10-54
CCGTCATTCCGCACCGTATTTCTGATTTAAAAATAGTGTGATCTTACACAGGTTTTTTGTATTGATGACATCGGTGGGGTTGACGGTAATCGCCAATTTTGATCTATTACTTTTATTTGCCGGAAAGCGAATATGTCCACACCCGTACCTGCCATTAAACGTCTCGATCATCTTGGCCTTATCGCCGCTTTTTGTCATGAAGCCGGTTTACCCCGCATGATTGATGCCATTATCCCAAAATATTCATCGCATACCGTCTCTCACGGCGACGCTTTTCTGGCGATGCTCCTTAACGGGCTGGGGTTTCACAGCCGGACATTGCACATGTTTTCCGGCTTTTTTCAACATAAGCCGATTGCGCGTTTAATTGGCACTGACATTGAAGCTGAACACCTTAATGATGATGTGCTCGGCCGTACACTGGATGCCTTATATGAAGCGGGGGTGTCGGAAGTTTATCAGGTGCTTGCTGAGCAAGTGGTTGATAAATTGGGGCTGAAGCCCGATTCCGTTCATTTGGATATCACGAGTTTTCATGTCGATGGTGACTATGACAGCGCGTTGGGAGATGACACAAAACGCATTGCGTTGGTGCCGGGTTATAGCCGGGATCACCGGCCCGAACTGAACCAGGTTGTCCTTGAACTGATTTGCGAAAATCAGGCAGGTATCCCTGTCTACATGCAGGCCATGAGCGGGAATACGAATGATGCCAAAGCCTTTGCCCAGACGATCAAAACCCATATTCAATGTCTGAAAGCGGCACAAAACAGCCGCTACTTTGTGGCCGATGCCGCCCTTTATACTGAAGCCGCGATCGCTTCGCTTCATCAGCAAAAACAACGATTTATTACGCGTGTTCCCCTGACGCTCAGGGAAGCTAAACAGTCTCTCCTGAACGTGACAGCGGAGCAATTCAGCCCCATCGGTGAGGGCTATTCAGGCTGCTGGGTGACGTCATCATATGGCGGCGTTCCTCAGCGTTGGTTACTGGTGAACAGTACGGCGGCAGAAAAACGTGAAAACCAGACTTTCCGGAAAAACACACTCAGGGAAACAGAAAACGAGTCTAAACAGTTCGACAAACTGGGCAAAAAGCCCTTTGCCTGCCGGGAGGATGCCTTACAGGCACTGCATGATTTTGAGTCTCAATGCCAGTTTATCGGCATCGCCTCGCCGGAAATTCAGGCGATTACCGTCTATGCGGGGCGCGGGAAACCCGGCAAGCATCAACCCCCCAAATCGGTTCATTATCAATTAGCCGGTCAGGCTTATACCCGGTTAGACAATGTGAAGCAGGCCAGATTGCGGGTCGGGAGGTTTATTTTAGCGACCAATGAACGGGATGAAGGACAGCTTGATATGGCGGCGTTACTGGCTAATTATAAGGCACAACAAAAGGTGGAACGGGGTTTTCGCTTCCTGAAAAGTCCGGAATTCCTGACGTCTGCCATTTTCCTGAAAAAACCAGAGCGGATAGAAGCGCTGTTAATGGTGATGACATGTTGTCTCATGGTTTATGCGGCGCTGGAACATAAAATTCGCCATGAATTGAAACAAAGTGTGCCGTTTTTCCCCGATATGAAGAACAAACCGACACAATCCCCCACCGCGCGTTGGGTGTTTCTGGCCTTTGAAGGGATAAACACCTTTGAATTTCAAGAACATAAAATGGTGACAGGAATGCAATCTTACCACCATGAGCTTTTGAGTTTATTAGGCGCACAATATAAAGCGGTTTATTCCTGAATTAGGTGCGGAATGAAGGATTTATCTCAGGATCATACTTAATAGAGTTTAAAATAAGAAAAAAAGCAAGAAAAGACATATATACCTCTATTAAAACCAACTCTAGGGCAGAAGGATTCAATTTATTCAAACATGAATACAACGTAATAATAAATAGATTCACCATGTATGCTAAAGATGTTTTCTGGTTTGGTTCGATATTTGTTGGAACCCTATTTTTGTTTTTTGACTCTGACAATTTCATAATTATACTTGGGGCTATGTTTATATTTATTACTAGCGTTTGTTTATTGTATCCTACGTACAAGGATAATAGAAATAAACACTATAAAGAACTCCACTCTCTATCAATTTACTTTTCTTATACTAGAAAACTACCTCAATGTAATTTGGTTAATCGTTTATGTCAGGATACTATTCTATCCGGAGTTCATCGTTTATATACCATAGCATCACAAAGATATTTAATTAATTCTGTCGCTTCTATATTGGGCTTCCTAATATCCAGTTTAATCATTTTGTACTCTCTATATCCAAACTTCAAATCAGACAACATTACGGCTGCTATAAACTTAGACAATAGAATAGTCATTTTTTATTTTGCAATATTCGGATACTTATCAGAAATTGTATCTATCCAAAGAATAACTAAGCATGTAAATGTTTATCATAAGAAAACAAATTTATCCTCTAATTTATTAATTTTAGAGCAAAGATTAGAAAACGATAGGATTATACAATTAGTGGGGAATAATGGCAGTGGTAAAACTTTTTTTCTTAAGAGATTATCTAAAATAAAGGGGTACATATATATAGACCATCATTTTGATCACTATCTAGCAAACGATAGATTTTTAGATTATCTCAACAACTCAAATTCAGATGTGATTATATTCGATGAATTTGATTGCAGAAAATTAATAGATAAAATTGATAAAAATAAAAAAATAATCATCGTCTCACATAGGGAAACCATTGGCTCAAGATTGAACATTAATGAGGTGGCATGAATAATATTTATATTATTGGACCATTTGGCGCAGGTAAAACTACGCTGAGTAAATTAATTTCTAAGAAATTAGGAAAAGAACTGATTAGTTTAGATTCTATAAGATGGTCCGTATATGAAAAGATAGGCTACGATCTAAATCATGTTGAGCAATTAGTAAAAAAACATAAATTTATAGATTTATATAGATACAACCGTAAATTTGAATCAGAGCTGGTCAAAAAAGTTGTCCAAAATGCATCAAATAAAGTAGTCGATTTTGGTGCAGGACATTCTATTATTGAGGACGATTTAGATTTTGAATATATTAGGAATCAAATGAAAGAAAAAGGTACTACTATTTTTTTAGATAAGAGCTCTCATATTGGAGTTCATTCTTTCCATCCAGAAGAAGTCTTCTTAAACAATTATTTCTTGGCGAGTAAATGTAACCAAAAACTATCCGATATCACGATAACGGTAGATAACAAAAGTAAGTTACAAGTATTGAATAAAGCCTTATCGGCACTTAAATCAATGGAGGTTATATGAACATTATATTCAAGTCTGATAAAAAATAAGTTCTAGAAACATAAAATTAACATTAAGTACCCTACGGCTCAGAAATCAAAAATGGGTACAAATTCTGAGGTAACAATGAAACCAGAAAATTTACGTGCCAATGACAAACGCCCATTTACCAGTAAAGAGTATTTGAATTCACTTCAAGATGGTCGTGAAATTTACATTTATGGTGAGCGAGTCAAAGACGTCACTACACATCCAGCTTTCCGCAATACAGCCGCTTCAATTGGTCAATTGTATGATGCTCTGCATGCTCCTGGAACCCACAATGCGCTCTGTTGGGATACAGACACTGGTAATGAAGGTTATACGCACAAATTCTTCCGTTTTGCGACCAATCCAGATGAACTGCGCCAACAGCGAGATGCCATTGCAGAATGGTCACGCCAAAGCTACGGCTGGCTAGGACGCACCCCCGATTATAAAGCGGCATTCGGTTGCGCATTAGGCGCTTACCCTGAGTTCTATGGTCAATTCTCTAACAATGCCCGCGCATGGTATAAACGCATTCAGGAAACTTGTATGTATTTCAATCATGCCATTGTTAACCCACCAATTGACCGCCATAAACCAACGGATGAAGTCAAAGATGTTTTTATCCAACTGGAAAAAGAGACTGATGCAGGTATTATAGTCAGCGGGGCCAAAGTCGTGGCAACCAATTCAGCTCTTACTCACTACAACTTCATTGTTGGCTCGGCCCAAGACATAGGAGATAACCCCGATTTTACCCTAATGTTTGTTGCCCCTATGGATGCCAATGGCATGAAATTGATATCCCGCGCCTCTTATGAATTATCCGCAGGTACCACTGGTTCCCCTTTCGATTATCCTCTCTCCAGTAGGTTTGATGAAAATGACGCCATTATGGTGATGGATAAGGTACTAATCCCATGGGAAAACATACTAATTTATCGCGATGTTGGTCGCACTCGCCATTGGGCTGTACAAAGTGGGTTTGCCCGTCTGTTCCCCATGCAGGCTTGTGTACGCCTAGCTGTTAAGCTGGATTTCATTACAGCACTGCTGCAAAAGAGTCTCGAATGTACTGGAGTGATAGATTTTCGTGGTGTTCAAGCGGATTTGGGAGAAGTAGTGGCATGGCGCAATCTATTCTGGTCATTGACAGATGCCATGTGGGCAGAAGCCAAGCCGTGGGAAGGTGATGCTTATCTGCCGGATACTCAAGCGATTCAAACTTATCTCGTTATGGCACCGATGGCTTATACAAAAATCAGGAATATTATTGAAAGTAATGTCACCAGCAGCTTAATCTACCTGCCATCCAGTATACGTGACATGAATAATCCAGAAATTAATAAGTATCTTGCACAATATGTACGCGGTTCCAATGGCATCGACTATGTAGAACGGATTAAGATTTTAAAATTAATGTGGGATGCCATTGGCAGTGAATTCGGTGGCCGCCATGAGCTATACGAAATCAATTATGCTGGTAGTCAAGATGGAGTCCGCTTGCAATGTCTGCGCCATGCTTATAGCTCTGGCAATATGAAGAAAATGATGAACTTGGTGGAATCCTGTCTTTCTGACTATGACTTGAATGGTTGGACAAGACCACATTTACACAATAACCAAGATATTAATCTGTTAGATAAACTACTAAAGTAAATCGGTGGGGGGAGGTCTTTATGTCTGTAGAAAATGAACACTGCCTGTATTTCCAAAATGTAGTGAGACTCTCGCCTGTATCAAACACCCTCAACACCGGTTTAAAAAACTGCTGAGGGCTATTTAAATGAGAACTATTTTGACACACAACAATGTGTGTCAAAAACGTTTATGTCTGACAGTGTATATGTGAATATCTTTAGCATTATAAGAAAGTTGGCAATTATCGAAGCTACCCGACAATTACCCCCATTTCTTATTTCCAAATTTAAGGAAGCGCAATTACTTTCCCGTTGATTTCACTCGTTCAATGTTTGCGCCAAGTCCACGCAACTTATCTTCGATATGTTCATAACCCCGGTCAATATGATAAATACGGTCAACAACCGTTACGCCTTCGGCAATACAACCCGCCAGAACCAAACTTGCCGATGCGCGTAAATCCGTCGCCATGACCTGAGCACTAGATAATTTTTTAACACCATGACAAAGCACGGTATTACTTTCAATTTCCGCATGAGCCCCCATCCGAATTAATTCAGGGATATGCATGAAACGGTTTTCGAAAATAGTTTCAGTAATCATCCCTGCACCTTCAGCAACCAAATTCAACAAGCTGAACTGTGCCTGCATATCGGTCGGGAAACCGGGGTGCGGAGCAGTACGTAATGTCACAGCTTTAGGGCGCTTACCGTGCATATCGAGACTTATCCAATCTTTACCTATTTCAATATCCGCCCCCGCCTCACGCAATTTAGCCAATACCGCATCCAGCGTATCAGGCTGAGCATGACGGCAAACTACCTTGCCACCGGATATCGCAGCCGCAACAAGAAATGTTCCCGTTTCAATCCGATCAGGTAGTACACGGTATACACCACCACCAAGGCGTTCCACACCTTCAATGATGATATGGTCAGTGCCAGCGCCTGTGATTTTTGCACCCAAGGTATTGAGAAAATTAGCCGTATCTTCGATTTCAGGTTCACGTGCTGCGTTCTCAATAACGGTTGTCCCTTCAGCCAACGTTGCCGCGGTCATAATCGTAACTGTCGCTCCAACGCTGACTTTATCCATCACAATGCAAGCCCCTTTCAGACGCCCATTAACGGAAGCCTTGACGTAGCCCTCTTCCAGCACAATTTCAGCACCTAACTGTTCCAATCCACTGATATGCAGATCAACCGGGCGGGCGCCAATCGCACACCCCCCCGGCAAAGAAACTTGCCCCTGACCAAAACGCGCTACCAAAGGACCTAACGCCCAAATAGATGCACGCATGGTTTTTACTAGCTCGTAAGGCGCGCAATATTGATTCACATCGCGAGCATCTACAAATACAGAACCATTGCGTTCAACTTTGGTCCCAAGGCGATTCAATAATTTGATAGTGGTATCAATATCTTTCAATTCTGGAACATTTTGCAACTCAACAGGCTCTTCAGCCAACAACGCGGCGAACAGGATTGGCAGTGCAGCATTTTTTGCCCCGGAAATAGTAACCTCACCCGATAGACGAGTGGGTCCTTTCACACGAAATTTATCCATCTGTGACTACTCTCTTTATATAATTTGCTGTTCGCAGCGAGGCAAACAACATTAAAAACCGTTGAGCTTGCGATCCCGTTTCCAATCATCCGGCGTGTAGGCTTTAATTGACAAGGCATGAATACGATTGTCAGCAATGTATTCCATTAAAGGCGCATAAACGGCTTGCTGCTGTTTTACCCGACTCATACCGGCAAACATCTCACCAACCACAATAACCTGGAAATGGCTGCCATCTCCGTTAACAATGACTTCATCCAGTGCTAATTTATCTATCAGCACTTGCTTAATCTCATTAGTATCCATAATTGCTCAATGTTCTGTAGTTAGAAATAAATAATAGACAGCCATCTATCCTAATAGAATCCTGCTTATTCTTAAACTGTGAAAACGCCCTTGTAACATCTTTGCTTACAAAGGCGCTGATTATACCCGTCATCTTTCAAGTTGCCTCTTTGTTGGCTGCACTCACTCACCCCAGTCACATAGTTATCTATGCTCCCGGGGATTCGTTCCCTTGCCGTCGCGATGCATCTTGAAATCCATAGGGTATGTACAGATAATTAATGAGATTATCGGTTAGCTATCAATGATCATTTCTTGCAGATCATAGAGCTTAATCAGGGTGTTAAGCCGTTCATCAATGCCAGAAAAGCGCAATTTATCCCCTCTCTTTTGCATATGATGTTTGAAACGGACTAAAAGAGCTAACCCGGTAGAATCCACATATTCAAGTTGTGACACATTGATGCTGTCAATATCAGCCAATAATTTCTCTTTTTGCTGCCAGAGAGGAAGCAAACTATTACGATCCAAAGTGCCCTTGAGAATCAATGTTTGCCCTGTTTTTTCCCAGATCAGACTCTCAGCCATCTTATTTTTTCTCTTCCAGAGTAATTGGCTGACGGGCACTGATTTCAAGCTGCTTAGTTAAGCCATCAATACCTTGCTGACGCAAGATAGAGGCCCATTCACTCTGTTTAGTCGTAATCATACTGACGCCCTCTGCAATCATATCAAATGCCTGCCAGTAACCAGTTTTGCTGTTTTTGCGCCATTGGAAATCAAGACGGACAGGAGGACGGCCATTCGAATCGATAATAGTGACACGAATAGCAATAACATTGCTGTCCCCTAACGGCTTTTCAGGGTCAATCTGGTAAGTTTGATTATGATACATTGCCAAAGCCTGCCCATAGGCCTGCTCAAGATAAGATTCAAATGCAACAAAATAAGCCTTGCGCTGCTCTGGAGTCGTATCTTTATAGTATTTCCCCAGAACCAATGCCCCTGCGTATTTGATATGGACATAAGGCAGTAGCTCCTCTTTCACCACTTTACGCAGATAATCTGGGTTTTGACGAATTTGTGATTGGCTGTTTTTCAAACGAGTAAAAGTCTTTTCCGCCGCATCCTGCATCAGCTTATAAGGATTCGTTTGATCAACTGCGCTCGCTAATGGCGCGAAAACCAATAGCGCCACCATTAATAATCTCTTCAACATAATGGGTTCCTCTTAATGATATTCAGTTGCTGGCTAGGGTGTCGGCGTGTGCTCTGACCCACTTTGAACATTATCACCACTCTTATACAAGAACTGGCCGATAAGATCCTCAAGTACCATTGCTGATTTGGTATCCTGTACGCGATCACCCTCTTTCAGAATACGGGTGTCCATATCGGGATCTTCAAACCCTATATTCAAGGCAATATATTGTTCACCTAATAGGCCAGAAGTACGAATGGAAAGAGAACTGGTATCAGGGATATGGTCATATTGCTTCATAATATCCAGTGCCACTTGCGGCGTATAAGTTTTTTCATCAAGAGAGATACTTGCAACACGACCAATCACCACACCCCCAATTTTTACCGGTGAACGCACTTTCAGGCCACCAATATTGTCAAAAGTTGCGTACAAACGGTAAGTTGGCTGGTTGCCTACCGATTTAATGTCTGCCACTTTTAGGCATAAAAAGACGATTGCAGCCAGTGCAATCAAGACAAAAAATCCAACCCAAATTTCACTTTTCTTGCTTTGCATTGGCTTAGTTCCCAAACATGAGTGCTGTCAGCACAAAATCCAAACCTAAAACCGTTAACGACGCATGAACTACCGTTCTGGTCGTTGCTCGGCTGATCCCTTCTGAAGTCGGGATCGCATCATAACCATTGAATAGAGCAATCCAGGTCACAGTAATGGCGAAAACGACACTTTTAATAAAACAATTCAGCAAATCTTTCTGCCACTCGATAGCAGACTGCATGGAAGACCAGAAGAAGCCACTGTCAATCCCCTTCCAATCAACACCAACCATCGCACCGCCCCAAATACCTACCGCAACAAAAATCAAAGATAATAGCGGCATACTGATAAACCCGGCCCAGAAACGGGGCGCTATCACACGCCGTAATGGATCTACCGCCATCATCTCCAGGCTGGAAATTTGCTCCGTGGCTTTCATCAAACCGATTTCTGCGGTCAGGGCTGATCCTGCTCGACCAGCAAACAACAGTGCCGTGACCACCGGCCCCAATTCACGTAACAGAGATATCGCCACCATCATACCAAGACTGGCTTCTGCGCTGTATGTTGTCAGTACCAGATACCCCTGTAGGCCAAGCACCATGCCAATAAACAGCCCTGAAACGATAATAATCAATAATGACCGAACACCCACGCTGTAAAGCTGCTGTCGGAGTAACGGCCATTGTCTGGCGGGTTCTGGCTTGCCAATTATCGCGCGGAAAAGCATAAAACCTGCACGACCAAAAGAGGCAAACACTTCAATGGCCCGTCGGCCAAGTGCCGCCAGCGCCTGTGTTAACATTAACATCCGATTATCCTAATAACTCAGTTTTATAATCCCCTGCCGGGAAACGGAAAGGTACTGGCCCATCAGCAATACCATCCAGAAATTGCCGTACTCGCCTATCAGAATTAGAATGCAACTGTTGAGCTGTACCCTCAGCAATAATCTGTTGTTCAGCGATAATATAAGCGTAATCTGCAATGCTCAGAACTTCCGGTACATCGTGGGAAACAACCACACAGGTAACGCCAAGTGCCTTATTCAGCTCATCAATCAACTTCACCAAAACCCCCATCGTAATCGGGTCCTGACCAACAAAAGGCTCATCAAACATAATCAGATCAGGATCAAGTGCAATAGCACGAGCCAGAGCTGCACGCCTTGCCATACCACCGGAAAGTTCGGAAGGCATCAAATTCGCGGCACCACGTAACCCTACCGCCTCTAATTTCATCATTACCGTGGTCTGTATAATTTCTTCAGGCAGATTCGTATGTTCACGCAGCGGAAAAGCAACGTTCTCAAAGACATTGAGATCAGTGAATAATGCCCCAGATTGAAACAGCATACTCATCTTCTTGCGAGCAGCATACAAGTGAGAACGGGATAAAGCAGGAATATTGTCACCATCAAACCAGATCTCTCCACGTTCAGGACGTAACTGACCACCAATTAATCGTAATAGTGTCGTTTTCCCTATCCCAGAAGGCCCCATAATTGCAGTGACTTTTCCTCTAGGCACAACTAGATTAATATCAGCAAAAATCAAACGGTTACCACGGGTAAAATACATACCACGGATCTCGATGAGATTTGCTGTCTGTCGATTCATTATTGATAGCCCTTAACGGTTAATAAATTGGCTTTAATATTTGGTTCATATATTAATCATATATACTACAAAAAAACGGGAAAATTTTCGCCATTAATGTGATGACAAATTTTACTTTTCTATCCACCGCCGTCAGAATATACCCCATCTAACTGGGCAGACAATTTTTGTTTAGAAAATCAACCAGCGTTAACATTAATTCGGAATATACCTTACAAGGGACGCTTCATGCTTCTGACCTTTTTACTTCTAATTGCCGGGTTGATTTTACTGGTATATGGTTCCGATAGATTAGTATATGGTGCTGCAATTTTTGCCCGTACTCTGGGACTGCCTCCATTTATTATTGGTATTACCATTGTTGGCATTGGAACTTCTCTACCAGAATTAATGGTTTCAGTTACTGCAATGCTAGATAGTCAACCTGATATGGCCGTGGGTAATGTTATTGGCTCCAACATTACTAATCTGCTACTAATACCCGGTGCTGCCGCATTTATTCGCCCAATGGAAGTAAAATCAGATATCCTGCGGCAGGAACTGCTGTTGATGCTACTGCTCACCGTCTTCTGTGGTTATTTAATGAGTGATCACTATCTCAGCCGGATGGATGGGTTGGTATTACTCGCTTCCGCCATAGTGTATATCTTACTGATGATAAAAATGGTTGCTCTACCGCGCCGCGCCGAAGCGGATATTTATACGCAAGAACAGGCTGCGGAATTACCGGTCGAAGGCAATAAACACATTGCCCTACTTTGGATTCTATTAGGGTTACTTATTTTACCTATGGCAACTCGTATGGTTATTGATAATGCAACTGTTATTGCCCGCATTTATGGCATCAGTGAATTAGTTATCGGGCTTACCGTGCTTGCGGTCGGTACCAGCCTGCCGGAATTAGCAACCTCTATTGCCGCAGCATTCAAAGGCGAAGATGACATTGCATTCGGGAATATTATAGGTTCGAATATATTCAATATATCAATTGTTTTGGGCCTTCCCGCATTACTCTCACCAGCCGCCATTTCACCTGAATCTTTCCATCGTGACTTTTGGGTAATGATGGTAGCCAGCATAATATTTACTGCATTTTGTCTGGGTCGTAAACACCGATTAAACCGATTTAAAGGTGTCCTGTTATTAAGCTGCTTTATCGCTTATTTTATCGTACTGTTTATTTCCAATTACAGCATTAAATAAACACGAATGAGTAGGAAAAAGAAATGCCTAAGATTGATTTTCAGCAAGCGGGTAAAAAAGTATTACACATAGAACGGGATGGATTAACAGAACTTGAACAACATATAAACGGAGATTTTGACCGTATCTGTGAACTGATGTTCAACTGCGAAGGTAAAGTGATTGTCATGGGGATGGGTAAATCCGGCCATATCGGGTGTAAAATTGCTGCCACTTTCGCCAGCACCGGTACACCATCCTTTTTCGTTCATCCGGGAGAAGCTAGCCACGGCGATCTCGGCATGATCACACCTAAAGACATTGTTTTAGCCATCTCAAATTCGGGTGAATCCAGTGAAATTTTGTCGCTGATTCCCGCATTAAAACGCCAAAAAATCCCGCTTATCTGCATGACTAACAATTACAACAGTAATATGGGAAAAGCCGCCGATATCCACCTGTGTATCAAAGTCCCACAGGAAGCTTGTCCGCTAGGTTTGGCTCCTACAACCAGTACCACTGCAACACTGGTTATGGGTGATGCTTTAGCGGTTGCATTGCTCCAGGCGCGCGGCTTTACTGCTGAAGATTTCGCACTATCACATCCAGGCGGCACTCTTGGACGCAAACTTCTGCTACTGGTGAGTGATTTGATGAATATAGGCGATGATATTCCAAAGGTTAATCGTCACGCCACCTTACGCGAAGCGCTGCTCGAAATCACCCGACAAAAACTGGGTATGACCGTCATTTGCGATGAAAATATGTATATTGATGGTATTTTTACTGATGGCGACTTACGGCGAGTGTTTGATATGGGCGTCGATTTGTACAATGTCAAAATTTCAGATGTTATGACAACAGGTGGCATCCGCATCAAACCGAATGCCCTTGCAGTTGATGCATTGAACTTAATGCAGTCACACCATATCACGTCTTTATTGGTTGCAGAGGACAATAAATTGCTTGGTGTATTACATATGCATGACCTGCTACAAGCTGGTGTGGTGTAACCGGAGAAAACGCCTTAATGAGCCAATTAGTTTATTTGGACACCTGTTATGGTCCAGTTAATAAAGACGTTATTGAAAAAGCCCGTAAAATCCGCTTACTGATTTGCGATGTTGACGGTGTTATGTCCGATGGCCGGATCTATATGGGCAATAACGGTGAAGAATTAAAAACATTTAATGTTAGAGATGGTTACGGAATTCGCTGCTTAATTACTTCAGGAATCGAAGTCGCTATTATTACCGGCCGTAAAGCAAAATTGCTGGAAGATCGAGCAAACACCTTGGGTATTACACATCTTTACCAAGGACAAAGTGATAAGGTTTTGGCGTACAAAGAATTGTTAGATAAACTGGGATTAAAACCAGAACAGGTTGCTTATATTGGTGATGATCTGATTGACTGGCCTGTCATGGAACAAGTGGGGTTATCTGTCGCTGTGGCGGATGCACATCCATTACTCTTACCAAAAGCGCATTATGTCACCCAAATTGCAGGGGGACACGGTGCGGTAAGGGAACTTTGTGATTTGGTGCTTTTTGCTCAGAATAAGCTGGAAGAGGCCAAAGGATTATCAATATAGTAGGTTGAAGTGAAACGAGAATGGATAGAATCAAATCCTGGTTGGTGATAACTCTGGTATTAATCATCCTGGCGTTAATTGGCTGGAACTTGTCTGATTCAGATGAGATTAAATCATCTTCTGCCACAGATAACAGTCAGCCAACCTATCAAAGTCAGGAAGCTATAACTTTTGTTTATGACCCTACGGGGAAACTGACGTATAAACTGGTCGCTGATGACGTCCAGAACTATGCAGAGTCAAAACTTACCTGGTTTACCAAACCGGTATTAATTACTTATGACTCAAATGCCATTGCTACATGGACAGTTCGTGCTAACAAAGCCAAACTAACTAATGACAAAATGCTCTATCTTTACGGAGACGTACAGGTTGACAGTCTGACTAATACGTCACAATTACAACGTATTACTACAGAGAACGCTATCATCAACCTGGTCACTCAGGATGTTTCATCTGACGATCAGGTCACACTGATTGGTGTCGGGCTAAAATCCGTCGGTATGAAAATGCGTGGCAACCTGCGAAACAAAACCGCTGAACTGATTGAAAAGGTTAACACCTACTATGAAATCCAACATGAAAAACAGAATCCGTAATGCTTTTATTGCCAGTGCTATCTTTGTAGTCAGTCTTCCCGCTATGGCACTGAAAGATGACACACAGAAACCCATTTCTATCGATTCTGTTAAACAAGCCCTTGACATGACAAGAAACACTTCCACATTTACAGAAGATGTGATCATCAAACAGGGTTCTATCGATATCCGCGCTGACAAAGTTGTTGTGACTCGCCCAGATGGCGATTCTAAGAAAATGGTTATTGAAGCATTTGGCAATCCAGTAACCTTCTATCAACTACAGGACAATGGCAAACCAATCAAGGGCCGCGGTTCCAAAATGCGTTACGAAATGGATAAAGAGCTGGTTACACTCACTGGCAATGCCTATTTGGAACAGTTAGACAGCAATATAAAAGGCGACCGTATCACCTATCTAGTCCCAACTCAGCAAATGGAAGCGTTTAGTGACAAAGGTAAACGAGTGACAACCGTCCTACTACCTTCTCAATTACAAGAAGAAGGCCCTGGGGTTAACAACAAGAGTAAATAACGATATATGGCAATACTAAACGCAGAAAACCTGGCAAAAGCTTACAAAGGCCGTAAGGTCGTTGAAAATGTCAGCCTAAACGTGAACTCCGGCGAAATTGTCGGCCTGCTTGGTCCGAACGGTGCAGGGAAAACGACGACTTTCTATATGGTCGTCGGTATCGTTTCACGGGATACCGGGACAATTACCATTGATAATGAAGATATTAGCCTACTGCCACTTCACGAACGGGCACGACGTGGTATCGGTTATTTGCCTCAGGAAGCTTCTATTTTCCGCCGTCTAAGCGTATTCGACAACCTGATGGCTGTATTGGAGATCCGCCAAGATTTGACTCAAGAACAGCGGAAAGAACGTGCCGAAGAGCTGATGGAAGAGTTTCATATCAGCCACCTACGTGACAATCTTGGTCAATCACTTTCCGGAGGTGAACGTCGCCGCGTAGAGATTGCCAGAGCGCTGGCAGCTAATCCTAAATTTATTTTGCTGGATGAACCTTTCGCCGGCGTAGATCCTATCTCAGTCATCGATATCAAGAAGATTATTCAGCATTTGAGAGATTATGGACTCGGGGTCCTTATCACAGACCACAATGTCCGTGAAACATTGGATGTATGCGAACGTGCTTATATTGTCAGCCAAGGGCATCTGATTGCTCACGGCACACCTAATGATATTCTTAATAATGAACAGGTGAAGCGCGTTTATTTAGGCGAAGGTTTCCGGCTCTAATTCGGCCAGGAGAATTGATTTAACGCTATGAAGCAAAGTTTGCAACTCAGGCTTAGCCAGCAACTGGCTATGACACCACAGCTCCAACAAGCTATTCGTTTGTTGCAACTTTCTACGCTTGAACTCCAACAGGAAATACAACAAGCGTTAGAAATGAACCCTTTGCTTGAACAGGATGAAGATCATCAGGAAATTAGCAATCAGGAACTTCCCGATAACGAAACGGAAGCTATGGATACGCTTGATGCCTTGCAACAAAAGGATATGCCAGACGAGTTACCCCTGGATGCCAGTTGGGATGAAATTTATACCGCTGGCACACCTTCCGGGACACGTAATGACTATAACGACGACGAACTGCCACTTTACCAAGGTGAAACCGTTCAAACCTTGCAAGACTATTTGATGTGGCAGGCAGAGCTCACCCCTTTCACCGAAACAGATGCGGCAATTGCGACATCAATCATTGATGCCGTAGATGATACTGGCTATCTCACTGTGCCATTAGAAGATATTCTTGTCAGCATTGGCGACGCTCAACTTACTCTGGCAGAAGTGGAAGCGGTGCTAAAACAAATACAACATTTCGATCCTATCGGTGTCGCCGCTCGTGATCTAAAAGATTGTCTACTAGTCCAGCTATCAATGTTTCCACCAGAAACACCTTATTTGGAAGAGGCGAGACTGATCGTTTGCGAACATCTGGAGCTATTAGGTCATCGGGATTTCCGCAATTTAACCCGCCTAAGTCGCTTGAAAGAAGATACTCTGAAAGAGGTCATAAATTTAATCCAGTCACTTGAACCGAAGCCTGGCCTGGCAATAAACACCGGCGAATCAGAATATGTCATCCCCGATATACTGGTTCGAAAAGAGAGTGAACACTGGCAAGTAGAATTGAATACAGATAGTATCCCCCGTTTACACATTAATCAGCATTATGCAGAGCTTGGGCAACATACGCGCAATGAAAGTGACAGTCAGTTTATCCGCAATAACCTACAAGAGGCCAAGTGGCTTATCAAAAGCCTGGAAAGCCGAAATGATACTCTGCTGAAAGTTGCGCGTTGTATTGTAGAGCAGCAACAGGAATTTTTTGAACATGGTGAAGAGTATATGAAACCTATGGTTTTGGCAGACATTGCTTTCCAGATTGATATGCATGAATCTACCATTTCCAGGGTAACCACCCAGAAATTCCTGCACAGCCCACGTGGTATTTTTGAATTGAAGTATTTTTTCTCCAGCCATGTCAATACAGAAAGTGGAGGCGAAGCCTCTTCAACTGCAATACGGGCTTTGGTGAAAAAACTGGTAGCAGCGGAGAACCCCGCCAAACCATTCAGTGACAGCAAACTGACGAGCATGCTAGCCGATCAAGGCATCATGGTTGCCCGACGGACTGTCGCAAAATATCGAGAGTCGTTATCCATTCCGCCATCAAACCAACGTAAGCGTCTGGTTTGAAATGAACAGAGAAGGAAGACAATATGCAACTCAAAATAACCGGCCACAATATTGAAATTACTGATGCATTACGCGACATTATCACTGCAAAATGCAGCAAACTGGATCAATATTTCGACAGGATCAACCTGACTCAGGTAATCCTCCGAGTGGAAAAGGTACAACAAATCGCCGAAGCTACTGTACACATTAACGGAGGTGAGTTGCACGCATCATCAGAACATGAAGATATGTATGCAGCAATTGATGGACTGGTCGATAAACTGGCGCGTCAATTAACCAAACATAAAGACAAACTGAGACATCATTAACAGTTAGTTAACAAAGAATGTAGTAACAACAGCAGAGTATTGCTGTAAAACAGTGCGCAAATACAGGATGCCACAGATAACCTATGGCATCCTGTATCAATAAGCACCTAAGTGAATAGGAAAATGAATAATCAAGCAGATTTACTACTAAGCTCTGTGCTTTCCCTCGCATGTACGCGCAATAATGTACATTGTTCGAGCAAAAAACGGGCTTTAGAGATTATCAGTGAGCTAGCATCTAAGCAGCTTAAGTTACCAGAAAATGTCGTATTCGAAGCAATATTAACCCGAGAAAAAGTAGGTACTACTGGAATTGGCAGTGGTATTGCTATCCCTCACGGTAAGTTAGATGAAGAAAGCTCAGATCAAGCGGTTGGCGTTTTCCTAAGTCTGGAACAACCTATTGCTTTCGATGCTATTGATAATCAACCAGTCGATTTGCTGTTTGCTTTACTGGTTCCAAACGATCAATGCCAAACACACCTACACACATTGTCATTGATTGCCAAACGTCTTGCAGATAAAAATCTCTGCCGTCGTTTAAGATCGGCACAAAGTGATGAAGAATTATACGCAATTATCACTGAATAACTGTTGCAATGCATGGATAGCAATAGATAAGAGTGGCTCATAATAACCACTAAGAAATTAAGGGGAGTCGCCTCATGGTGCTGATGATAGTCAGTGGCCGTTCCGGTTCAGGTAAATCCGTTGCCTTACGCGCACTGGAAGATATGGGTTTTTATTGTGTAGACAACTTGCCGGTAGTATTACTACCGGAATTAGCAAATACGCTAGCTGACCGCGATATTTCTGCTGCGGTTAGTATTGATGTAAGAAACATGCCGGAATCACCTGAAGTTTTCGAAGAAGCTCTGACTAAACTACCAGCGAGTTTCTCACCGCAATTACTATTCCTTGATGCTGAACGTAATACGTTGATCCGCCGTTATAGCGACACCCGCCGTCTGCATCCGCTATCAAGCAAAAATCTTTCTCTGGAAAGCGCGATTGATCAAGAAAGTGATCTGCTGGAACCCCTTCGTTCAAGAGCTGACCTGATTATCGACACCTCCGAAATGTCAGTCCATGAATTGGCTGAGATGCTAAGAACGCGTCTGCTAGGCAAACGGGAACGTGAGTTGACAATGGTCTTTGAGTCTTTCGGCTTTAAGCATGGCATTCCAATTGATGCCGACTATGTTTTTGACGTACGCTTCCTACCAAACCCACACTGGGACCCCAAATTACGGCCAATGACCGGTCTTGATCGTCCTGTAGCCGCTTTCCTCGACCGTCATACGGAAGTGCATAACTTCATCTATCAAACCCGCAGTTATCTTGAACTCTGGCTACCTATGCTTGAAACCAATAACCGCAGCTATCTGACCGTTGCTATTGGCTGTACCGGCGGTAAACACCGTTCTGTTTATGTGGCAGAACAGTTGGCCGATTATTTTCGTTCCAGAGGAAAAAACGTACAGTCGCGCCACCGTACTCTCGAAAAGCGAAAATAATGACTATCAAGCAAAGACTTGAAATCAAAAATCGGCTGGGAATGCACGCCCGGCCAGCAATGAAGCTGTATGATCTAGTACAGCTCTTTGAATCTCATGTTATTTTACGCAATGATAGCCATGTTGAAGCCGAGGCCAGCAGTGTAATTGCTATGCTGATGCTGGATTCAGAAAAAGGCAGCTATATTGAAGTTGAAGCCAGTGGCCCAGATGAAGAGCAGGCTCTTGCAGCTATTATTGATCTATTTAATTCGGGATTTGACGAAGAATAACGTTGCTCACTCACCTATGGATTATCATGTCCTTCACTGTTTTCATTAGCAGCACAAAACAGTTCGTGATCATGATCTCTTTATTTTCCAGTAAGAACAGCCTACTATCAGGTTAATCATTTTAAATAACACCCCCCTCCTCATGGTGCGGGGTGTTATTTTGTATTGGAATCCATTTGGAGTGTGGTATGACTAAACCAGCAATTATCATCAACGAATTAGACGCAGAACGTTTAGATTCCCTGTTGGAACAGCCAGCGTTTGCAGATACTAGTATCGCTGACGCTTTGAATGAGGAGCTGGATCGTGCAGAGATTGTACCGCCAGCAGAAATTCCATCAGATGTTGTGACGATGAACAGCCGGGTTCGTTTTATTGACCTGACAAGCAATGAAGAACGGGTACGTACTTTAGTTTATCCAGCGTCACTGCAAGACAGTTCAGATCAGCTTTCTGTTATGGCTCCTTTAGGTGCTGCATTATTGGGCCTTCGTATCGGTGACGAAATCAGTTGGGAATTGCCAAACGGCGAAGAAACCCGCGTCAAAGTATTAGAATTACTTTATCAACCAGAAGCTGCCGGTGAGCTCCACCGTTAATTCAGCCAGCCCATTTGATCCGGGCTGACTAAAGTAATCGGAAACGAGTATCTCTTATTGACCAGCGATACTCATTTCCGGCAGTAAGACTGAACCACACTGGATATTACTACGCGTTTCAATATCATTCCCAATAGTGACCATATTGGCCCACATATCCTTTAAATTGCCTGCAATAGTAATCTCGCTGACAGGATACTGAATCTCACCATTTTCTACCCAAAAACCAGCGGCGCCACGGGAATAGTCGCCGGTTACTGCACTGACTCCCTGCCCCATCAGTTCAGTGACCACTAACCCAGTTCCCATCTGACGCAGTAAACCTGCAAAATCTTGACCTTGCCCTGCAATGCACCAGTTATGAATCCCTCCTGCATGGCCGGTACTTGCCATTCCTAGCTTACGGGCAGAATAACTGGTCAGAAGCCAAGTCTGTAATATACCATCCTTGATAATATCCCGATTGCTGGTAGAAACACCTTCACTATCAAATGGAGAAGATGCCAGCCCCGCCAGCAAGTGTGGCCGTTCTTCAATTGTCAGCCATGATGGCAGGATTTGTTTGCCCAGATGATCAAGCAGGAAAGAGGATTTCCGGTAAATACTGCTACCACTGATAGCGCCAACCAAATGACCGAAAAGGCCCGTTGCAACCTCCGCAGCAAACAACACCGGTGCTTTCATAGTCGGTAATTTACGTGGCGACAAACGAGATAATGCACGACGAGCACACTCCTGCCCAACCCATTCTGGCGATTTTAAATCTTCAAAACGACGATGAATGGTATACGCATAGTCCCGCTCCATATCGCCATCAAGTTCAGCAATCACACAACTCGACATAGAATGACGGCTGGAGCAATAACTTTGCAACATACCGTGGCTGTTACCAAACACTCTGATACCATAATGGCTGTTAAAACTGCCACCTTCAGTATTGGTAATACGCTTATCTGCCTGTAATGCAGCTTGTTCCGCACGAGCAGCCAGTTCAATTGCTTTATCAGCATCCAACTCTGTTGGATGGAATAAGTCAAGATCTGGCGCTTCAAACGCCAATAGCGCTTTATCTGCCGGGCCAGCACACGGGTCCTGAGAGGTATAACGAGCGATATCAATCGCAGCCTGAACAGTACGGGCAATGGCATCCGGGCTTAAATCTGTTGATGATGCGCTACCTTTACGTTGCTGATGGTATACGGTAATCCCCAAAGCACCATCACTATTGAATTCTACATTTTCTATTTCACCAAAGCGGGTACTGACACTAATACCCGTTGTTTTATTAACCGCAACCTCCGCAGCATCACAACCCGCTTTTGCCAGCTCTAGTGCCTGTGAAACTGCATTTTCCAGTTGTTTGCGTTGTTCCGCAATTTGATCCGTGATTTTCATTAATTACCCGTAATTTGATGAATAAAGGGAAAATCTATCGGGAAAACAGAACCGTTTTACCCACACAGTCAATGTCGAGTGGTAATCCGACGTTTTTCCCAGTTACAATACACAATATTAGGATGTTAACACCCGCCGGGCTACAGGTCATGCTCCAAAAATCAACCTGCCAGTTCCGACCTTTTTAAAAGGAAAACCACTATGGCAAAGCAGCCTGAAGATTGGCTCAATGATTATCCTGCCGAAGAGGAAGAGGAAGAGATAATTTGGGTCAGTAAAAGTGAAATTAAACGTGATGCCGAAGCATTGAAAAAGCTGGGTACAGAATTGGTTGAGCTCAGCAAAAGTGCACTTGAACGCGTTCCGTTAGATGAGGATCTGCTGGCCGCCATTGAACTTGCACAGAAGATAAAAAGAGAGGGGCGCCGTCGCCAATTACAATTTATTGGTAAATTGCTGCGTACCCGGGATGTCGAGCCAATTACCACCGCGCTTGATAAACTGAAAAATCGTCATAATCAGCAAATCACTCTGCTCCATAAACTGGAAGAATTACGTGATAAATTGATTGATGGCAATGACGATGTTATTGATGAAGTGGTGGCGTTATTCCCACAAACCGATCGCCAGCAATTGCGTACCTTGATCCGCAACGCCAAAAAAGAAAAGGCGGCAAATAAGCCACCTAAATCTTATCGTCAGATTTTCCAGTATCTTAGAGATATGGCTGAATCCGCTTAACAACCTAAAACCCGTAAGGTTCTAATTTCTGTTAGGGGAAAATATTAAAACTAAGTTCCCCTTCCAGTTCTTCTTCTACTTCTTCAAACAAGAGTATTAACCAGCCAAAAATCAGGCTGTTCCTCCAACGGTCAAGTTGTCCAGTTTCAAAGTAGGCTGGCCAACACCAACCGGTACGCTCTGGCCCTCTTTGCCACAAACCCCAACACCTTTATCCAGTTCAAGATCGTTTCCTACCATAGAGATCTGCTGCATAGCCTCAATACCGGAACCGATGAGGGTTGCACCTTTCACTGGTTTGGTAATTTTACCGTTCTCAATCAAATAAGCTTCCGATGTCGAGAACACGAATTTACCGGAAGTGATATCCACTTGACCACCACCAAAATTTGGCGCATATAAGCCATTTTTCACACTACCGATGATCTCTTCCGGTGTGGAATGACCCGCCAGCAAATAGGTATTAGTCATACGAGGCATTGGCAAATGTGCATAAGATTCACGGCGACCATTGCCAGTCGGCGCAACACCCATCAGACGCGCATTCATTTTATCTTGCATGTAACCTTTCAGAATGCCATTTTCAATCAATACATTGTATTGTCCAGGAACGCCTTCATCATCAATTGCCAATGACCCCCGGCGACCTTTTATTGTGCCATCATCAACCACAGTACAGAGTTCAGAAGCGACTTTTTCACCAATCTGACCAGAAAACACAGAAGTACCACGGCGGTTAAAATCACCTTCCAACCCATGACCAACAGCTTCATGCAGCAACACTCCCGGCCAACCAGCCCCTAGAACAACCGGCATGGTACCAGCAGGTGCAGCAACAGCGGAAAGATTCACCAGTGCCATACGAACAGCTTCACGCGCAAATTGTTCTGCACGGATCTGACCACTAACCACTTCCAGAAAATATTCATAACCGTAACGGCCACCACCACCGCTAGTGCCGTGTTCACGTTTGCCGTTATCCTCCACCAGCACCGTGACAGATAAGCGAATGAGAGGACGAATATCAGCCGCCAAGGTCCCATCGGTTGCCGCGACCAACACCCGTTCATAGATCCCTGTCAGACTGGCATTGACTTCCTGTACTCTTGGATCTTCAGCACGAGCCACCTGATCCACACACTGCAATAACGCAATCTTTTCTTCACGGGAAAAACTTTGCAGCGGATCAATTGCTGCATAAAGCTGAGAATAGGTCACTTCGCCAAAAGTATGGGCTTTACCATTCCCTTTTTCATGGACGATGCTACGGGCAGCCTGTGCACTTTGTTGCAACGCATTCAACGTGATCTGGTCTGCATAAGCAAAACCCGTTTTTTCACCACTGATTGCCCTAACGCCAACCCCCTGATCAATATTATAGGAACCATCCTTAATAATCCGATCTTCCAGCACCCAAGATTCATGGTAACTGGACTGAAAATAGAGATCGGCATAATCGAGCCGACGTTCAGCCAGTTGACCGAGTACTGAAAACAGATCTTGATGGCTTAATTTATTTGCAGCCAGTAGGTGTTCACTGACAGAAGTTAAACTCATAATTGCTACTCTTTAATTTGCGGTATTTTTTCAATCAAGGAAGTCAACTGTGGTCGAAAGCGGTTATGTTTCACCACCTTCATCTGCTCACGCATAATCTTCAAGCTATCTGCCCTGATATTCAGTTGTAGTGCACTGACTGCATCGGGGTTTTTCTTAATCACTTTCCCCCAACCATCCACTGCCATTGAGTGACCCCACGTCTGACGGGTTCCATGTACACCAACCTGAGCTGGCGCTAACAAAATACACTGGTTTTCAATAGCGCGAGCCCGCAGCAGTGGCTCCCAATGTGCTTTTCCTGTTAAACGAGTAAATGCCGCAGGAACAGATATCAACTCAGCGCCTTGCTCACGTAATGCCTGAAACAACCCTGGGAAGCGCAGATCATAACATATGGTCATTCCGAGACGACCAACAGGTGTATCTACAACGGTAATATGTTCCCCACGCTGGAAAACAGATGATTCATTATATGATCCATGTTCATCATTAATATTGACATCAAACATATGGATTTTGTCGTAACGTGCGCAAATCTTACCCTGATCATCAAACAACAGGCTACTACTGGTGAGCCGTTCAGGATTTTCACGACTGATAAGCGGCATAGAACCGATTAATAACCAAACACCATAACGGCGTGCAATCTCACTGACAGCTTGCTGCAAAGGCCCATGACCCTGTTGTTCTGCATGCCTACGATAGCTATCAGCATTAGCAAACAACAATGCATTTTCCGGGGTCATGACAAACTTGATAGTATCCGGCAACTGCTTAATTTGTTGTTCAATTTGCGCCAAATTATGTTTGATATTCTCACCGCTACATAACTGCAAGAGTGCAACATTAACGTTTCTCATGTTCCTCTATTCTCCTTAAGCTGACGCAGAACTTCATCAATTTTCGGTTGTTCAAGATTACCAGTAATCCGGTAACGAATAACGGATATCTTATTCCATAACGGCCCCAAAACCTTGGTCGCTGCGAATAATGCAGCACCTGCCATCGGATTGATGACAAAAGCCGTTGCTACCCCCACAGTAGCAGAAATCTCCGGCGTGACGATGGCTTCTATATTGATCTGTTGGCGAACAAGATCGATCTCACCTTTCGTTATCACATCGGCAATCAACCCATCAACCCGTAAGTTTTCAGTCTTGAGTATCCCATTTTTTACTGAAACATCACCACGAATTGAATCAAATTCAAAATCCTGGCTAAAGGTATCGCTAAAATCGAGCTGTAATTTACGTAACAGAGCATCAAAACTGACTAATTTTAGTAACTGACCAGCACTTCCTCCCCCCAATTTTTCAATAGCACCTTTGCCTAAGTCACTTTTAAGATTGCCATTCATCGTCTGGAAATTGGGTTTCCACGGTATATCCCACCAATTAAAATCAAAACGGAAGGTAAACGGTGAATTTACAATCGGTACGACTATACCAAGGTAAGATGCCATCTCATCAAACTTTTCACCAGAAAATTGCCCCATGATACGAGTATTATTCCCTACAGCCCCTTCTTGCCAACGACCTGCCAAAGTTAGTTTGCTGACACTGTTTTCTACTATTCCATCTCTTAATACCAGCGAATTACCTTCTGGAATCAGGGAACCAGACACCTTCCCAAGCTTCAATCCCATAATCCAACATTCAGAACAGATGATGTCTAATGAAGGCCATTGGTTCAACGAATAACGCAGAGTTGTACCTGCCTGAGATTGCTTAAGTAAATCTGATTCAGCTTGCTGAGAGCTATGTTGCAGAGGATTATAGTAAAGATGACTCAAATTCATTTGCCAAGAGCCACTATTACGGATATTGAGTTTACCGTTGATTTCCCGACTATTAGCAGTGATCTGCGTTCCCCAAAGCTGTTTTTCCACATCCAACGATAACTGATTCCAGCGTTGTCCCCCCGCATCCAGTGATGGAAGTGATATATGCAGATGCTGTGGCAACATTGACATCCCTGCCGATGAAGAACCTGAAGTCAGAGGCGCAATCAGCCCTAACCACTCTTCCCCTTCAATTGCCGGAAGATTCAACTCCAATAGGGATTTTTCAGGCAAATCAGGAATTTTATCGCTGCTTTGTAAAATTCCACGTGACAGTTGAGTGCTTTTCCCTGCCAGACGCCATTGAGTATTAAATGCATACTGTTTATCCAAAGTGCCTTTTACTTGCAACTGCTCCATATCACCATCAGCCAGAATATGAAGAGCACGCGGTTCATCCGCTTTCAGGGCAGATAAGTAACTATCCACTTGTGATAAATCAACGTCGATTTTCATATCATATTGAGGCTTGCCCTGAAACGGCAAACTGACACCGACCTTCCCTTCCCAATCAACAGAGCCAGAAAACGCTTTAGCAATCGCTGGTGAAAATTTAGATAATTTTGCCACAACCCAACGCGCATTCAGACCAACATTGACTCGGTAGTTTTTGGGTAAACTTTTAGTAGAAAAATCAACCGTCACAGGCTGCCCAAGCCATTGGGCTGATAATTTGCTGCTTTGTAAATTACCATTATCAAAGCGAAACCGGCCACTCACATTTTTCATTTCGCTATCTAGGGGCTTAATCAACAAGTGATTATTTTTTAAAGTCACCTCACCACGGGCATCCACATTGCCACCATTGAGTGGAATATCCAAATGCAAATTACCAGCAATCTGACCACCAACCTGCAATATATCCAGCGTTTCACCAACAGAATTTGCTAACAGACTACGGGTAAAATATTCATGAATATCTTTGCCATCTCCCAGAAGATCAGCGTTGATTAACAATTTCTTACTACGATAATTAGAAATTACTGCTGAAACATTGCTAGCTTTCACTTTACCAAGTGCCGTTTGCGGAGCAAGCATCCATAAACTGTTATTCTGGAAATTAAGATCAATATTGAGATCTAGCAATGCCGGCCAATTTGGTTGGTACTGAAAAGTCGCGTGACGCAATGGAGCAAAAACTTGAAACTGGCCATTATTCTTTGCAAATGGGAAATCTTTTGGATTGCCTTGAAAAACAAAAGTCGCGTTTTCTATCTGCCCTTTAATAATTGAAGCTGTTAGATAGTCAGTCAGAGATGTCCCCATCAAAGATTCTGGAAAATATCTCCAGGCATCACCTGCATCATAAACCCGTATTCCCGCCAGAATATTCAGCGCAGGAGGCTGTTCTTTAGGCTGTTGATAACGAAAATCACCATTGACCCACAATGACTTCGCCTGCAAATCCAATCCTTGACTCCAAAGTTGTAAGCCTCGCTCATCTTGCCGCCAGAGTATTTCGCCATGACTTTGGGATATCTCAAACGGTGCCAGGAACATATCTCGATAATCAACGACACTATTCTTCAATACAAAACTCAGTTTACCTTGCCGCAAGCTGCCATTGAGAAAACCAGAGAAATTATCAATAGAAGGCAATTCCTGCCAACGCTGCCAACTGACATTCTGCCATTGCATACTGATTCGGGAATCATCTGCCATTTTGGGTGTAATATCGAGGGCAAGATACTTTACCAATCCTTGTGGCTGACGATGCTGCCAATCCTTCACAAGATCAGGCGTCAAAAAAGAAAAAGTCGGTAAAATGCTACTTAGCCGTTCAAGTTGAATGTTTTTTGCCCGGATACGCCAATGATCATGACCATCAGTTCTCTTGGCTTCCGGCAGATAGAGCACTGATACTTTTCCTGACGGCCATTGTTGACCATCAGTGATCAAATTTGCCAGCTCAGGTGCATCAAACAACCAACCACCATCTTGGCGACGCATTCGTAACACCAAATCACTGACAGAAAGGTTGTGGGATTTGTTAGCAACTTTCCAATTAGCTTTTCCCTGACGGAGTTGCAGTTGACCACCATCAATCCGACCATCTTTCAGCATAATCCAGCTAGACAAACTAAACTCAGCATCCTTCAGCCCAGTATTATCCTGCAACCAATGGCTTAACCACGGATGAACATCAACATTATCTGCCTGTAAATAAATAGTACCGTTATCCAATACGCCATTAGTGTCATGCAAATCAAATTTAACTTGTATATCCCCATGCTGATTATTGATCGAAGAGAGACTAATTTTCCCTTGAGCTCGGTGACGATTATCTTTATTTAGCCAGGTTAATTGTGGTAACAGAAGATCAGCGCGTTCACCAGAAGGAGTAAGGAAAGTAAAACGGCTATCTTGCAGATTAAAATGATCAAACTGCTCCAGAAACAGATCAGAAAATAGATCCGATTGGGAAAACATATTACCGCTTTGATCATTAAACAGCGGTTGATAGTAATCTACTTGTAACTGATAAAAAGTAAGATCGCGGAAATTCCAACGCATTCTTAGTAAAGATAACCAGATATCCAATGCAACCGTGATCTTTTTGGCTTTCACATCTGCATTTGCAGTTTTTACACTGATATCACGTAATTCAAAAACAGGCCCGAAAGATTCCCATTCTCCCGCAATATATCCAGCATCAATAGGTACACCAACAATTGATTCAATTTTAGCGAATAATTGTGGGCGGTAATCATTAATATGTGGCAGTAGAAAACGTAATCCACTAACAAGCAAAGCCACAATGATAATGACTATTGCGGCTGTCGCTAATAATACTCCCGGCAGTCGCCTCACACGCATCTCCTTGGTTACCAATGCTGTTATGTCAGCAAATCAGATGGTTACATCATAACTACGTCAAATTGTTCTTGACTGTAGAGCTGTTCTGTCTGAACTTTTACCTGTCTACCGACAAAAATCTCCACTTCCGCCAGTGCATGAGATTCCTCCCCTTTCAGCGCTTCGGCCACTGCGGGTGAGGCATAAATAAGGAAACGATCTGCATCAACTGCCCGGTGCACACGCACAATTTCACGCATAATCTCATAACAGACCGTTTCAACAGATTTTACCGTTCCCTTTCCCTTGCAAGTAGGGCAATCGTCGCAAAGTATATGCTCTATACTCTCACGAGTCCGTTTACGGGTCATTTCCACCAGCCCAAGTTGTGAAAAACCATTAATCGTGGTTTTAACACGATCTTTACTCAACGCCTGCTCAAGAGAAGCCAATACCCGTCGGCGATGCTCCTCACTATTCATATCGATAAAATCGATAATAATAATACCGCCTAGATTACGCAGCCTTAATTGTCTGGCAATAGCTTGCGTCGCCTCAATATTGGTATTAAAAATAGTTTCTTCCAAATTACGATGGCCGACAAATGCGCCGGTATTAATATCAATTGTGGTCATCGCTTCAGTTTGGTCAATAATCAAATAACCACCTGATTTTAATTCAACTTTGCGATCGAGTGCTCGCTGAATTTCATTTTCTACATCAAACAGATCGAAAATAGGCTGACTACCGTTATAAAGCTCCAATCTGGCTGTCATTTTAGGAATATATTCGCGAATAAATTCCTGTAACTGAGTGAACGTCAAACGAGAATCTACACGAATACGATCAAGGGCCGCGCCGGCGAAATCACGCAAAATACGGTGGGCCAGAGCCAATTCGCCATAAAGTTTATTTTTAGTGACATTGCGCTTTTTACGCTCCATCACCTTACTCCACAATCGTTTCAAGAAAGCCGCATCCTGAGCTAATTCTTCGTCACCAACACCCTCGGCAGCCGTCCGAATAATGAAACCACCATGTTCATCACAATAATCAGCAACAATATTTTTCAGGCGATTACGCTCTTCTTCACTTTCAATACGTTGTGAAACCCCGACATGAGATGCACCGGGCATAAATACAAGATAACGGGAAGGTAAGGTAATATCGGTAGTTAGCCGAGCGCCTTTGGTACCAAGGGGATCTTTCACTACCTGAACCATTAAATCTTGTCCCTGGCGAACCAACTCAGCAATATCTTTAACATGAAAGTTCTTTTGCTCCTCACCGGCAATACATTCCGTATGAGGCATAATATCTGAGGCATGAAGAAAGGCGGCTTTTTCCAGCCCAATATCAACAAAAGCAGCCTGCATTCCTGGTAATACCCGACTTACACGACCTTTATAAATATTGCCGACAATTCCCCTTTTGGCTTCCCTTTCAATATGGATTTCTTGCAAAATCCCACCATCAATGTAGGCAACGCGCGTTTCGGATGGTGTGATGTTGACTAATAACTCTGCTGTCATATGTTCCCCTTCCCATCAACTAACGCAAAAAACTTTGTGATTAATTCGTGCGTTTCCACCAATGGCAGACCAACAACCGAGTGATAACTGCCATTCAGCGTTTTAACAAAGCAACCTGCTTTTCCCTGAATACCATAAGCCCCCGCTTTGTCCATCGGCTCACCGGTTGCTACATAATCCAAAATTTCCTGCGTGGATAATTGGCGAAAGGTTACATCTGTAATGACTATATCACTTAAGGTACGCTGACTATCTGATAAAGCAATAGCTGTCATCACCTGATGACTCTGACCGGAAAGTGCACTGAGCATTGCAACAGCATGTTGCTCGCTACGTGGTTTTTCGAGAATCTTACCATTCAATACAACAACAGTATCCGCTCCCAACACCAGAAAATCCTCTGGTGCAATAGCAACTCCCGCTAGAGATTTATCTTTTGCTAATCGGCTGACATACTGACGCGGAGTTTCACCCTCTTGCCATTGCTCCTTTACCTGAGGAGAAAGAATTTCAAATTTAAAGTCCAATAATTCAACCAGCTCACGCCGCCTTGGTGAGCAGGAAGCCAGATAAAGGGTTTTCATGATGATCTCGTCCTTACTACTACCTATCTCATTAGGCTATTTCATTTGCCATTTTGAACCTAGAGCAGAGCTTAATCCTCACGTACATTATGTACGCTCCGGTTATACACACTACTCGTATCCTCAAGTTATTGGAAAGAATGGCCTGCATCAGTAACGCCTGCTGGAATAAGCTCTGTCAGGACATTAAAAACGGCGATCCGACCACTAATGTACATTAAACTGACGACGGATTTTTCGCATTAACAGGAACAACCACGGCCAAAGAATACCATTGACCAAACTGTTCCAGAATACTTCTGGATGAAAAGCAACATTTGATAACAAAAATTCTGCCCAAAAAACGCTGAGATCCATCAGTACCGATAAAGCAATGACAACCAAAGCCTGCTGCCAAAGTGCCATATTGCGAAATAATTGAAACTTAAATGACACCAAATAACTCACAAGGCTGTAAGCCAAAGCATTAACACCCAGTGTCGCTCCCTGAATCAAATCCACGATGATCCCCAATATAAAACCGGTACCAACACTGACTCTATGCGGTAACGCCATCACCCAATAAATCAACAATAGTGCCGACCAAGTTGGCCGATACATATAAATTTGCTCCGGCCACGGCATAATTTGCAGCACCATTGCAATCAAGAAAGATACCCAAATGATCCAACGCCCATGACTCCGGTATTGATTCATTAACGATTTCCCGAATTTATAAATTTAGCCGACGTTATTGTCGATTCAGCACCTTTTACTCTTTCTGTTGTCTTGGTTGATTCATCAGAAACAGACGATGGCGCAGGTGGTCCCATTTCATTTGCATGTGGCAATACCTGAGGCATCATTTGCATTAAACGTTCGTTGGCTACACGATAAACCTCTGATGGCGGCAATGGTTCGGATGGATTATTATCTGCCCCCCACAACAACAACAAATAACGCAAACGCTGTAATTCTGCCGTTGGCCGAGCATGAATCACAGTATAAGCCCGTTGATTATCGACTTTAACTGACGAAACCACCGCAACCGGATAACCTTCCGGGAAACGACCCCCTAACCCAGAAGTCACCAACACATCCCCAACCCGAATATCTGTGTTGCTCGGTAATAACTCAAACTGCAAATCATCAGTACAACCTGCACCAGCAATAATAGCCCTGATATCATTACGTAAGACTTGGATTGGTAAAGCATGAGTCGTATCACAAATCAGTAATACCCGGCTAGTAAACTGACTGACAGCAACAACCTGACCAACAATGCCTTTATCACTGATAACAGGTTGCCCTTCATAAACACCTTCTCTTGATCCCTTATCGATGACGACCTGATCACTATAAGGATTAGCCCTACCGGAGATCACCTGCGTCACCATCATGTGTTCATCCTGACGTAAAGGTGATCCCAATAGCTCACGCAAGCGGGAATTTTCCTGTTTAAGTTGGCCTAACAACAGCATATCGCTATTTTTCATCAATAATTCTTGGCGTAAAGCACGATTTTCCAATCGAAGTTGTTCACGGGAAGCAAGGGTTTCTGACACACCATCAAGCACTTGACGCGGGCCATTGGCGAGAAAATAAAATGGACTGACTACCGTATCCATATAATTACGGACTTTACTGAGAGCATCAAGGCGGCTGTCTGCCACAACCAAAGCAATGGCAACAATAACAGCAAAGAAAAGTCGTAATTGCAGGGAAGGCCCTCTGCTAAAAATTGGCTTCATAAGCTGCGCTATTCCAAACTGTACTGTTTCATAAACAATGGAATTCCCAGACAGCAATCGCAAGGAGGTCTGAGCTGCCCGTCATTCCCCCCTCACTTGCAAGTTAACACTCACTCCTCGCTGAAGAGTTCACCGCCATGCATGTCGATCATTTCAAGTGCTTTCCCGCCACCACGAGCAACACACGTCAATGGATCTTCCGCAACAATGACAGGAATACCGGTTTCCTCTATCAGTAAACGATCAAGATTGCGCAATAATGCACCACCCCCGGTCAAGATCATACCTCGTTCTGAAATATCGGAAGCCAATTCTGGAGGACACTGCTCAAGAGCGACCATGACAGCACTGACAATACCCGTTAAAGGCTCTTGCAGAGCTTCAAGAATTTCATTGGAGTTAAGCGTAAAGCCACGTGGCACACCTTCAGCCAAGTTACGACCACGAACTTCAATCTCCAGCATTTCATCACCAGGATAAGCAGAACCGATCGTGTGCTTAATACGCTCAGCCGTTGCTTCACCAATCAGTGAACCATAATTACGACGAACGTAATTGATAATAGCCTCATCAAAACGATCACCACCGATACGTACAGAAGATGAATAAACAACCCCGTTCAAAGAGATAACCGCCACTTCCGTAGTGCCACCACCAATATCCACAACCATTGAACCCGTGGCTTCAGAAACAGGTAAGCCTGCACCAATCGCCGCAGCCATAGGTTCTTCAATCAAAAATACTTCACGAGCGCCAGCACTGAGTGCAGATTCACGGATTGCCCGACGCTCAACCTGAGTTGCACCAACCGGTACACAAACCAAAACTCGCGGGCTTGGACGCATGAAACTGTTGCTATGAACTTGCTTAATAAAGTGTTGCAGCATCTTCTCTGTAACATAAAAATCGGCAATCACCCCATCTTTCATCGGACGAATTGCCGCAATATTACCCGGTGTTCGACCCAGCATTTGCTTTGCTTCCTGCCCAACGGCAGCAACACTTTTCGATGAACCAGCACGATCCTGACGGATTGCGACGACAGAAGGTTCATTCAATACAATACCCTGACCTTTGACATAAATAAGGGTATTGGCGGTACCCAAGTCAATAGACAAGTCGTTGGAAAACATGCCACGAAATTTTTTAAACATAGCGAAAGGATAATCCTGCAAGCTGGGGACGGAACGAAACCCGTCTACTCTACCAACCACATGAAGCAGCGACAAGGCACACAAGCACTTGCTTCAATAAAAAAGTGGCTACGTTATTCATATCAACAGAGCGATATTCTACGTTACTTCTCCCAAACGGAGCAGAAAAAAACTGCATAAAAATGGGTTAATTTTACCAATTGTTCCATAACTAAATGCAAGAACCACCTGATTTTACATAATTCAACATTATGGCACGGATACCGTAACCGGCTAAATCCGCTCCTGTTTTTTGACCAGTAACGATTCTTGTAAGTTCACATAAGACCCACACTTTTGCTCACTATTTCCAATAGTTAACTACAAGTACGTAGTCTATGTAGTGAACAAATTAATGATGTAATAAATTGCGACTAAAATACAATACTTTCTGCTAATAAATAATAAAAAACAGAATTTTCTGAAATAGATTGCGATAGGTAATAGTCTGAAATCCGATACCGACATCATAGAAAAAATGTGAACAGATTCTGTTTCACAATCCATCAACACTTTATTTTTTCTTATATTCCTTATGTAAATCACCCATTTTTATCTATTCTTATTTAATGACAAAATCAATTACAGAAAACGGAACGATCAATGAAAGCCTTGCTACTCAAACAACAACAGAATCAATTAACAGCATCCATTGAAGAAGTTGAGACTTCTCATCTTCCCAAGGGGGATGTTACCGTCGATATTCACTGGTCAACTCTGAACTATAAAGATGCATTGGCAATCACAGGTAAAGGGAAAATTATCCGCCAATTCCCAATGATACCGGGTATTGATTTCTCTGGAATCGTACACCACACAGAAGATCCGCGTTTTCATATCGGCCAGCATGTTTTATTAACCGGCTGGGGCGTAGGAGAAAATCATTGGGGTGGCTTGGCAGAACAAGCCAGAGTTTCAGGGGAATGGTTAACGCCTTTACCCATTGGTTTAGATAGCCGACAGGCAATGATCATTGGTACTGCTGGCTTTACCGCAATGCTGTGTGTTATCGCCTTGGAACAAGGTGGCGTCAAGCCAGAAAATGGTGATGTTATTGTGACAGGTGCCAGTGGTGGTGTAGGAAGTACGGCGATAGCACTACTCTCACAACTTGGCTATTCCGTTGTTGCCGTTAGCGGTAGACAAGAAAATCATAACTATTTGTTATCCCTAGGGGCAAAAAAGGTTTTGCCACGCCATGAATTTAGCCAACCGCCTCGCCCATTGGAAAAACAACTTTGGGCCGGAGCTATTGACACTGTAGGCGATAATGTACTGGCAACAATACTGGCCCAAACTCACTATAACGGTACCGTTGCAGCCTGCGGTCTTGCCAGCAATGCAAATCTGCCAACAACAGTGATGCCATTTATTTTACGCAACATACGCCTGCAAGGTGTAGAGTCGGTCACGGTTCCATCAGCCAAACGCCCCGCCGTGTGGCAACGTCTGCAAGAGCTACTACCTGCTGCTTTTTATCAACAAGCAACGACTGAAATCACACTAGACCAAGCGGTGGAATACGCTAATAAATTGATAGCTAACCAGGTTACAGGACGTACATTGGTAAGAGTTCGTTAAGAATTGTGATTAGCCTCTAAAGTACAGTGGTTTTATTCTTGACATTTTTTCTGATAAGACCAGTATTTAGCTGCTAAATGCTACGATATCATTATAATGTCGCGCTTTGTCGCCGAAATGAACTTGTGGCTGTTATAAAAAGATGACAAATCGTTAATATAGGATTATGTTGGGCAGTTGTTGACAAATTGCCGGAGATACCAGCACAATGGCAGACAAGTTTCACATTTTACTCCTTAATGGCCCTAACTTGAATATGTTAGGAACCCGGGAACCTGATATCTATGGCAACTTAACGCTTGATGATATCGTCAGCAAATTGTCTGAAGAAGCCCATCAATCAGGGGTCAAATTCAGTCACCTGCAATCCAACGCAGAATTTGAGCTGATAAATAGAATTCATTCTGCACAGGGTAATACTGATTTTATCTTGATTAACCCTGCTGCATTCACGCATACCAGCGTGGCACTGCGTGATGCATTGCTGACTGTAAAGATCCCATTTATTGAGATCCACCTCTCCAATGTTCACGCCCGCGAGCCATTTCGTCATCACTCATATCTTTCAGATCTTGCTGTTGGTGTAATCTGCGGTTTAGGGGTAGATGGCTATAGCTTTGCATTACAGGCAGCGGTAAACCGCTTGTCAAAACTCAACTAAATAAAACAGAAGAGTACGGAATCACACTCATGGATATTCGTAAGATAAAAAAACTGATCGAGCTGGTTGAAGAATCTGGCATTTCTGAACTGGAAATTTCTGAAGGGGAAGAGTCAGTGCGCATCAGCCGCGCATTAGCCCCCCAGAGTTTTCCGGCAGCTCAACAATATATTCCCGTCCAAGCGCAACAACCTGCGCTGGCTAGCGTTGTTGCGCCTTCTCAGGCTCTACCAGAAACGATCAGCGACAGATCGGCTGCAATCGACGGCCACGTTGTTCGTTCTCCAATGGTAGGTACTTTCTATCGTACGCCTAGCCCAGATGCGAAACCGTTTACCGAAATCGGCCAACGTGTCAATGTGGGCGATACCCTCTGCATCGTTGAAGCAATGAAAATGATGAATCAGATTGAAGCCGACAAAGCAGGTGTGGTTAAAGCGATTCTTGTGGAAAACGGTCAACCCGTTGAATTTGACGAGCCATTGGTCGTCATCGAATAACGAGGCGTTCCCATGCTTGATAAAATTGTAATTGCTAACCGTGGTGAAATTGCCCTGCGTATCCTGCGAGCTTGTAAAGAGTTAGGGATCAAAACCGTTGCGGTACATTCCTCTGCGGATCGTGATTTAAAACACGTACTGCTGGCAGATGAAACTATCTGTATCGGCCCGGCAGCTTCTGCAAAAAGCTATCTTAATATCCCTGCGATTATTTCTGCGGCAGAAATCGCTGGCGCAGTAGCCATTCACCCTGGCTACGGTTTTCTGTCTGAAAATGCAGATTTTGCTGAACAGGTTGAACGTTCTGGCTTTATTTTTATCGGTCCAAAAGCAGAAACGATCCGCCTGATGGGTGATAAGGTTTCTGCTATCAATGCGATGAAAAAAGCGGGCGTTCCTTGTGTACCTGGCTCTGATGGTCCATTGTCTGATGACACAGAGAAAAACAAAACCATCGCTAAACGCATCGGCTATCCTGTCATCATCAAAGCATCCGGCGGCGGCGGCGGTCGCGGTATGCGCGTCGTCCGCAGTGATAAAGATCTGGAACAATCAATCAATATGACCCGTGCGGAAGCAAAAGCTGCTTTCAATAACGATATGGTTTATATGGAAAAATTCCTTGAGAATCCACGTCATATTGAAATCCAGGTATTGGCCGACGGTCAAGGTCAAGCAATTTATCTGGCTGAACGTGATTGCTCTATGCAACGCCGTCACCAGAAAGTTGTCGAAGAAGCCCCTGCTCCGGGTATTACGCCAGAGATGCGCCGCAGTATTGGTGAACGTTGTGCTAACGCATGTATCGAAATTAGCTATCGTGGCGCCGGTACTTTCGAATTCCTGTATGAAAACGGCGAGTTCTACTTCATTGAGATGAACACCCGTATTCAGGTCGAACATCCCGTTACAGAAATGATTACCGGTGTTGACTTGATTAAAGAGCAGTTGCGGATTGCCGCAGGTATGCCACTTTCAATTAAGCAGAAAGATGTTGTTGTTCGTGGTCACGCCATTGAGTGTCGTATCAATGCCGAAGATCCGAACACATTCCTGCCAAGCCCAGGTAAAATTACCCGCTTCCACTCACCGGGTGGATTTGGCGTACGTTGGGAATCGCATATTTATGCTGGCTACACCGTTCCCCCTTACTATGATTCAATGATTGGTAAGCTGATTACTTACGGTGAAAATCGTGACAATGCCATTGCCCGTATGAAAAATGCATTGGCAGAATTGATCATTGATGGCATCAAAACAAATATTGAGCTTCAACAGACGATTATGAATGATGAAAACTTTCAGAATGGTGGCACGAATATCCACTATCTGGAGAAAAAACTGGGATTACAGGAAACTTAAAACTGGTTTAATGACATCAGCATGTTTTTAAGGAGCGTTCAAACGCTCCTTTTCATCTATTTTACATTCACACAGGCAAATATTGCTGAACAATTTCACGACCTATTTCAATTGAAGCAGTCGCTGCTGGTGAAGGCGCATTACAAACGTGTAGTGAGCGCATACCCGTCACGATATGAAAATCATCAACCAGCTTGCCATCGGCAGTCAGTGCTTGAGCACGCACACCTGCGGGGCCAGAAACAATATCCTCAGCATTAAGTTCAGGTATCAGACAACGAGCATTAGCGACAAACCGTTTTTTACATAATGAACGGCACATCTCCGCCACTCCTTCGCCAAAATAGGTACGTGCAATTTTCCAAAAACCACGGTAGCCCAATATTTCACTCAGATCTGCCAGATTAAAGATACAAGATGGTCACACCCACCCTGTGAGAGGTACGCTAGCAGGGTATTTTATTTTAGAGGGAACCATCATGCAAAACGTTACGCTTATTGGTATCGATCTCGGTAAACATTCCCTCCATGTCCACTGTCAGGACAGGCAGGGTAACGCCCTGCTGCGTAAGAAGTTTTCCCGCACTCAGCTTATGAATTTTCTCGGTTCCTGCAAGGCTGCAACCGTAGTGATGGAGTCCTGCGGTGGGGC